>NZ_JBMQOC010000051.1:0-52804 GCF_053550995.1 Parapedobacter sp. | reverse complement strand
GGCGTCCTTAGCCAGTAAAAAGAACCGTGAACTATCTTTTGGATGCGCTACCATTTCTATGATGTCATTTCCAGAAATCTGGCCTTTCCATACCACGGCACCACGCCTGATAAAATGTACTGCACGCCCGTCACTCACCAGAAAATCCTGTGCAGCGTTGCCCGCAAAGACAGTGGGATCATTCAATTGATGTTCTACAAACAACCGGCCGGACCAGGCATTGCTGAAAACAACCCGCTTATCGAGATAAACGAACTCCCCTTGGCAAAGTACCATATCCACGATTGACTTCGCCGACATAAACCGGTAGGTATTATCGGTCACCACGCTGCCCGGATGCAGGAAACGTCCGTCACGCAAGTGTTTTAGCCCATCTGAAGCCAGCAATTGTATTTTTCCGTCCCGGTCCGCCCGAGCCCGCCATAGTTGCACACCATCTGCGCTAAAAAGATATTTCACACTGTAATCCTGAATAAAACCATCGTCGGCGTAAGCGGCATCTTTACGCTGCGTCGATTTATCACACGCGGAAACCCCGAGCGCGAGTAACAGTAGAAATGGTATAATACGTATCATGTTTATCAATTGAAATGATGAAATCCAGTTCTCGTCGCGGTAATTCCTTAGGGCTTCAACACAACATATTTTATCGCTTTCCGGCTATCGTCCAGATGGAAGGAGTAGGTCATATGGAGCAACCCGTCTCGCCCTTGGATAAGGGATGGATAGGAATACCTATCTGATTTGGACGCATCGTATTCGATGGGATGTTTCACAGGCCAGGTCTTTCCTTCATCGGTTGATAAGAATAGACTCAATCGATACCGTCCATCGTCAACATCGTTACCCAGCATCGCCCATCTGCCGTCTGCCAGCACCACGACGTCTACACTGGCACCATTGGGGATTTCGGTTTTGCGAGCGGCGGTCCAGCTCCTCCCGCCATCGTATGATTCGCTCACCTGCACGCGTGTGGGTGCATCGCCACTGTCCCGCATGTAAGCCACCATGCTGCCATCCTTGCGTTGTGCCAATGCAGGTTGGATAGGGCCCCTCCCCACGATGGGTAGGCTTGGTAACCAAGACATCCCCCCGTCATCGGAAATGGCGACCATGGAGAAGTTGAACCCATCGGAATAAAGCGGCAGCAAAATCCGACCATCAGCCGTAATAAGCGGTTTGATACGGGTCATCCAACCCGTACTCCGCTTCGTTATATCCATGCTGGCCTCGATGATCATCTCGTCGTACCGCGGAGCGTATTCAGACCAGCCATGATGCGTAGGTGGAAGTTCCTTAAGTCCCCCCGCAACAGCCCCGGCGAATTCCTCGCCGGGCTTAAGGAGTATATTATCTTGCCATTCCCATGCTGGTGCCCCTTCCCCACTATATTGAGTGGTCGACCGCAGACGCAGCAAGGATTGCTCCCATTTATTAGCCTGTACGGCAATCCATACCAAAAACAGCTTATCACCCACCATAAAGAGCACGGGGTTGCAATCGGGCAGATGGCGTGTATCTGCGAGCTCAAAAGGTGCACTCCAATGTAATTCCTTCCCCTTTTTGCGTGCCCCCATAATCCGCACGTCGTCGGCCATACGTTCTCCGCTTCCTTGGAACCATGCCAACAACAGGTCGCCATTCGGTAATTCCACTATACTGCTTCCATGTACATGCTGCGCCTGTAAGGGAAACACCAGTACCGAATCAGCAACCGTTATTCCTTCCTTAGCTCCCTGGCCTGCAACCGGTGCCAAACCGGCCATCAGGCAAAAAAATATCGATGCAAGTTTTCTCATCCTTAACTAATAAAATCAACTTTACGACCCGTTATTTTTGCACGCTAAAGGTATCCCGTACGTTGCCGGCGGAATCGAGGCACACGTAATCCAGCTTGCGGTCGTCAATCCGGATGTGCTGATACAGGTATCCTTCATTGATACGTTTTGCTGCGTAAGGCTCGATACGGCCCGATTCGTTTTTGCCCTTTGTGCCGACAGACATGATATAAGTTGTGCCGTCGGTTTTCTCTTGCTCGGGATGCCCCCCTTTCAGGGGATTTGTCCTTAAGTAATAGTGGAAGTGTCCATTCATTACCATATCCACCTGATATTTATCAAAAAGCGGCACCCAGCTCGTAATAATATCGGGATAGGGTTCCTCGGATGTATAAGGCGGGAAGTGGAATACGACAAATTTCCAGACGGCATCCGTACCCTCCAACTGGCGGGCGATCCAATCGGTCTGCTCCGCAACGGAGAAGCTGACCACATCGATCATGAGGAATAAGGCATGCTCATAGCGGAAAGCGTACGTGAGCCCGGATGGCAGACCTGCCGGACCATTTTTGGGGTAGGCCAACAGGCTTTGGTAACGCAACGCGCCCAGCCCGTCCTGGCTGTCGTGATTACCGGGTACCGCCATCAGTGGCGTTCGACCAAATACACCATTCGAATATCCGAAAAAAGCATCCCAGTCGTCACCGTGCAGGCCTGTATTGACCAGATCGCCTGCCAGGAGGTAGAAGGCAGCATCGGGATATCGCCCATGGGCATGCTGCAACAGCGTACCCCATTTTGCATCGTTATGCACATCCCCAAACCATGTAAATGCAAACTGATTGTCCACATCCGCGGTGCTGAAGTGCAACGTATCCGATATCGCATCGCTATGCCCCACCATGTAATGGTAGGCCATGCCCGGCGTCAGATCCGCTAATGTTACGGTAAAGCGGCTGGTGTACCGATCATTTTGTAATTGCCGGTCTTCCAATAATTGGCGCTCCGCTTCGATACGGATAGTATCGGCTGCGTTTGCCGGCCAATATTTTATCCACGAGTCGGCTACGGTACGATCACAACGCCACTGTACGACCACTCCGGTCGCCGGGTCTTCGGGCAGTGTCAACGTAATCTGATCGGGTGCTGTTCCCGAAGGAAAATCGGTATGCCGAAAGCCTCCCACTACATGGGCTTCCCGTGCACGGCCACGTATGGTGGGCAACAGCTGTTGGCCTCGCAATTCACTGGGAACCGATGTCAATACCAGGCCGTCCCAATCCAGGTAAGTAAACGCACCCTTGTCCAGTATGTGGACGGGTTGTTTGCGCGGGAAAATCGCCTCGATTTCCAAGGTGTCCCTCGGGTTCACCGGAGCGACACTGACGAAATAGACCGGGCGATGTTTATCGAATCCGTTGATACCGAGTCCCACCTCACCCGCCGCAAATTCCTTTTGCCACACTTCATAGGTATACAGCTCATTATATACTTGTAGTCCGGTTTTCCGGAACCCTTGGTCAGTCAACCAAAAAGGAATATCTTGTTGTGCGGTATCCCGCATCACGGACACCACAGCGGGCACATTCACCTCGAACTTCCAATAGGCTGTTGCGAGGATTGTCTTCTCCTTCGGCGAGATAAAGTCAAGCATGAAGGCATTGCTGATGGTATCAAGTTGCGTTGGCGACAACTGCTCATACAACCGGCTGACCACGTCGCCCATCACGCCCGCCACGGAATCCCGATGTGTGTCCGGAACCGGGGTACACCCCCACATACCGGCGGTTACCCATGCAGTAAACAACCAGAAGAAACGGCATTTTGCGATCATGGTCGGTTTATTTGGTAAGTGTTGATTCCGATCCGGCTTTTCGCCGTACAAATTCAACCATTTTTTCCGGAAAATCAGTTTGCACGACATTGATATAGGGCATCTGCTCGAATAGCTTGGTATAGCCATCTTCACCAGCTGCCTCCGCTTTATCCGGTACACCCAAAGCGTTTGCCCAAATGCGTATCGGGCTACGCCCGGTGATATCGCGGAATAAACCATCGTCGTAATAAGAATCGTCGATATGGACGATGTCGGTAAGGTCGGATTTTATGATCGAATCCAATTGGTTGGCATTGTAGGCACGGGGCATGATTTTGATACGCGGATCGTAGGCGTGCAATGCGGCCATTTCCGTATAATCATAAAGGAAAAAAATAATGTGGTCCGTTACGCCCAGATCGGCAATCTGTCGATAGGCATCGAATCGTGCCTGCATACCCTCTGCTTTGAAATCGATATCCACAAGTATCCTGTCCTTTGCCCGCAACAGCGCTTCTTTGAGCGTGGGTATACGGTAAGCAGTAGGTTCACCTTCATGAACCAACCTGATTTGGCTCAGCTCCTCGTAGGTTTTTTCCTTAATTTTACCCGTTCCTGTGGTGGTGCGGTCGATGGACTTATCGTGCATCAACACGAATATGCCGTCCTTGGTTTGCCTGACATCCAATTCGACGATATGTGCACCCGCTTCCACCGCCCGGTCAATCGATGCCAACGAATTTTCGGGAACGGATACATGCGCCCCCCGGTGTGCGGCCACCAATACCGCTTGCGGCTCATGGTGGTAGCGCTTCCAGATATTGTCTACCCGGGCTCGCTGCATGGTGCAGGAAGCCACGGTAACGGGTAACAAGAGATACGTGAATAATCCGATTTTCGGTTTCATCTTTTAATTATTTAATTTTCAATTGACAGCAACTTACCCCTTGCGCGCCCCCGACCCCGGGAGGCGTTGATGTTAATGAACAAAAAACGACTCATTATCGCTGACAAAAACCCGCGTACTTTGGGTATAAAGCGCTCCATTGGCATCGCGGTATTTCAGGTCTACATAAAACGCTTTGTAGCCCGATTTGGGTAAGGTGGCTGTGACCTTGAACTTCCGTTTGTGTGCAATTCGTAAATCCTCTTTCACCCAAGTCTCATCTCTGAAGTCCTGGTCTTCCGAAACAGCGCTCCAAACAACCGCACCTTCCAATCTCGGTTTTGTAGCCTGAATGTTCAATTTCAATTTGCCATTGCGCTCAATTGCTTTGTAGTCGGTAGCTGGATAGGGTTTCTCCTGCAAGGTAAAACCCCAGAAGGACGAAAGTGCTTGAAAGGCTTGCTTCTTGTCGCCAAGGTCGTGTCCTTCGTTGGGTACGTAATGAATATAATCCGGTCCAGGGATGCTATCGATATAGTGTTTCACGGCGTCGATTACCCAATATTGGTCATTCGTACCCATGAAAAGCATTTTTGGCTTATTGAGTAGCCGCCTGTACGCATAGGGGTCAATCATTTGGGCTAGTGTACGGCCACGGTCGCTTTCTATGTCTTGTACAAGGCCGAGGGCTACATAATCCTGTATTTGCGGGCTATACTCTTTCCACACTTCGACTTGGTAATTGAGGTTGACCGGCATATTCAGGATATCGATGACCATAGGTGCGAATGCTTCCACCCGTTCATCTTGCGACGCTGTCAACCAGGTCGTCCAGCCACGTTTCGATAAACCGGACACAACAAATCTTGCTATAGGTCTTGAAGAACGGCCCGCGGCGATCTCTTGCATGGCATCCATCGCCCGCACGGCGCTTTTTACCATCGGAAAGAGCAAAGGCCAGGTATAATCGCCATCCTGCTGGAACTGATGCAAGGTGTACGATATCAACTCATCTTCAACCAAGCCGTTGTAAAACGGCTGATTAGGCACTTGCCGAAGCACGGCCGCAACGGCCCGGTTGGCCACGGCGATTTTGGCCATGTCTTGGATAAGGCCATCCGTGGCGAGGTCGTGCCATTCGGGCATGGCAGGATTCCCCTTCTGCATACGGCCGCTACTGACAAACAACAATCCCCCGTCGTAGTCCACGTCTTTAGGTATAATTACATTGAGTTGATGTGCCCATGTATGTTCACGCCACCGTTGGGAAGTAAGCAATACCTGGAAAATCGTTCCGTCATCAGACACCAAACTATCCCTGATTTCCCATTTGTAGGACGTGTCTCCGTTCCCGAGATAGTTTTGTAATGCCGTTGCTGGCGTCACTTGGGAATTTCCTTGGCCAAAAGCGGCCATTGGAAATGAGACAGCCGACCAAGCAACCAAACATAATCCTCCATAGCGTATCTTGCCGCTAATCATTCTAAGCAAAGTCATTGTTGATTTCATATACTATCCTTACCATCGGATGCTAAATAAGCCATCCCTTGTTAACCCTTGTTTAATTCGGTACGATTATTTTATGCATGTTGCATTAAAGCGCTGTTGGATCGATGACGACATGCTTAACCGATCTTCTATTGTAGGTATACGTAATATGCACCAATCCATCCGACGACTGGATAACGGCCGGATAAGCATAACCGTCTTCAATGGGTTCGTTTTCCAATGTCATTACGGGTTCCCACGTCTTTCCATCGGCTGATAAGGCTACGTTCAGGATATTCCTTCCCTTGGGTTCGTCGCCTTGCTTCGTGGAGTGGTTGTACACCAGTAATTGACGGCCATCGCTCAATGTCACGGCATCGGTTCCCGAATTGGGATTAGGCAGTGCCATCGCCGTCATTTCACTCCACGTCTGCCCCCCGTCTTCCGACCAGCTTTCGGCAAGGACATCTTGCCGTGTGCGGCAGATGACCTGCAATTTACCGTCTGGGTAGGTCAGGATGCTGGGTTGGATAGCATCAAATGCCACGCCGTCGTTGATGGGGCCGACCACTTTCCATGTCTGCCCAAGATCTTCGCTGATTTCGAAATAAACACGCCAATCCTGGTCCTCATCGTCATTCTTCGGATATTCGATACTCGTTGGATTGATGACCGAACCATCCGCCAACTGGACCGGCTTATTTTTGATGGGGCCAAGGAGATGACCTACCTTCGGATCTTCACCCAATTTACGGGGCTCCGACCACGTTTTGCCATGATCTTTTGATGTGATCACCATGCCCCACCACGTTTGCGGGCTGGGCCCCACTTTGTAAAATAGCATCAGGTCACCGCCTTCGGGTTGAAACAAAACAGGGTTCCAACAGGGATACCGCAACGTATCGTTCTGCACCCCATTTACCACTTCTTCCGGCCAAGCCCATTGACCGTCTACCATGCGCGATACCCAGATTCCCACATCGGGATGGCCTTCGTAAGTACCCGCAAAAAAAGCGGCGACCAAACCGTCGGGTGTTTCGACCAGCGTCGATGCATGGCATTCAGGGGTAGGTTTGTGGTCCAACGGGTAAAGGAGTTCTCCACGCACGTAGGCCGCACTTGTGGTATCTGCCTTGGGAGGTAGGTAAAAGTGCCCCGTAATGTTATTGGGTGGGCTGGAGCATTTGATACAAAAGGCTGGGAGAATGGTTATCAATATCGTTGCTTGCTTCGTCATAGTCGTCTGTTTTGTTTACCTTTAGGTGTGCCTCATAAGAAATATACTACAGCGTAACGCCGCTGGGAACTAACTCTATCCGTTCCAACAGCTCCCGAAACTGCAAATAGAACAAATCCATGCGCTTTCTGACGGTCTCATCGAATACACCGGCATCCTTCCGCGTGAATGTCGAAATAGGTAACCCTCTTTTTTGGAGAAAATATTTAGCTACGGTCGGATAGACATCATGCATGATATCCATATGGTCGATAAAGAACCGCTGTACCATTTCCACCTGATCGGCCAACCTTCCATCGTCGTAATGGTTACATAACCAAACGACCAACTCGGGATAGTAATTTCCTTGGATGCACGAAAGGCCAGCGGAACCGGCTTTCAATGACTCCACGGCATGGACCATATATGCATCATAAAGGCCAAAATCGGCTACTTCTTTTGTCGCCTCCAGCTTTGCCCTGATCTGTTGGATATCCAAACAGGTGTCTTTGTGGTAAATTACCCGGCCCGTGCCAACGAACCGCTGCAGCTGCTCCGCGGTCAATACACGCTTAAAGGGTTCCGGGCATTCGTAGAACCCGAGCGGAATACCCGGCGTGGCATCCAGCAATTGTTCAAATCGCTCATCAAACGCTGCTGTACTTTCCGATTCGCCGGCCAACATATTGGTAATCACAATCACCGCTTCCACCCCGGTTTCATATAACCGTTTCACAAAATCAGTCTGTTTTTCCACCGGCCCACCGAACGTACCGGTAGCTACCACCGGAACGGCACCGTCCGCTATGCGCACCACATGGCTAGCGACAGCGAGCTGTTCTTCGCCCGACAAACTAAACATCTCGCTCGATTGGCAGTTGGCAAACAAACCTGCGGCACCCGCCCGGAGATAAAGCGCTGTGAGCTTCGTGAGCCCATCATAATCAACCGCTCCGCTTTCCGTGAAGGGCGTTAACATGACGGGAATATAACCTTTACGTTTTTTACTCATTGATATCTTTGTAAATCCCTGAATTGACAAGGAACAAAGATAGATGATGGTCATACTGCCGTTCTATATCAAATTAACGGGATGTTATAGGATGTTACCAATATTGTCTGACTTTCCGGTTTACAAAATCCACACTCCTTGCCAGTTGGTCCATGCCATCCACACCATCTTCAATACTGATCCAGCCATCGAAATGGACAGCGCTCAAGGTAGCGAAGATGGCGTCGTAATCATTAAGGCCCTTGCCGATTTCGCCATGTCTCAGCACCGAGGCATATCCTTCGCTGTCATCTTCCATCTTCCGCAGATCCTCAACAGTTCCACCTACCAGGTAACGGTCGCTGGCATGCATGGTTTTGATGCAGTATTTCACCTTCTCCAATAGTTCCAACGGATCCTCACCGGCAAGGAAAGTATTACTGGGATCATAGTTCACGCCGAAATGGGGATCGTCGATTGCATCGACGATCTGACAGAACACCTCAGCTTTCTGTGCGAACTCCGGAAATTTCCAGAAATCATCTTTATAATGGTTTTCCAGGATCAGGGTGATATCGAGCTTCCTGGCATATTCGAGACATTCGTGGATCGAATCTACTGCCCGTTTGACGCCTTCTCGCACCGAAAGCTCCGGCCAGCGCTGGCCCGACAGCACACGGCAGTAGCGGCCACCTAGTGCATGGGTCATATCAATCCATTTCTTCTGTCGCCCGATCTGTTCGTTCCGGAATGCTGGGTCGGGGTGGGTAAAATCCGGCGAACAGCACATCATCGGTATCTCCAGTCCGGCATCACGGACCCGGTCCCGGTAACG
This sequence comes from Parapedobacter sp., assembly GCF_053550995.1. NCBI lineage: Bacteria > Pseudomonadati > Bacteroidota > Sphingobacteriia > Sphingobacteriales > Sphingobacteriaceae > Parapedobacter > Parapedobacter sp. The sequence continues at coordinate 43,794 of NZ_JBMQOC010000051.1, read as the reverse complement.
GGTCCAGTTGTCGGGATTCTCCATTTCCCGGAAGCCGGCATACCATTCCAGTCCATCGATTTCCAAGATCGACGCCAAGTTGATCCATTCGTCGAGCGTCATTTCGCCCGTGACGCAAAGCGCTTTCATGAATGCTTTCGGGAATACAGCTAATTTGGGCATACAATCAATGGCTAATCGGTATCTAGCACGTCTAAATTTTTTTCTGGATTCCTTCCGATGATGGGATGCTGCTCCAGTTCGATAGCCTGGCCGCTGACGGGGCCCAGCGAATCAGAAAGCCACAATACGGCGGAATTCGCCACTTCCATCGGATCCAGCAACCTTCGTGCAGGTGCATACATCGGCGAAATGAGTTTATACCAATCGGGTGGCAAACCATGGCCCACCTTACGTTCCTGCTCTTTTTCCGTCAGCACCCAACCCACGTTCAACTGGTTTACCCGTATTCCGAAATCCCTATGCAGGCTATCCCCCAAATTGCGGGTAAGTGTCATTAGCGCACCTTTTGAAACGCTGTATGCTAGTAAACCTGGTTCCCCGGCATAGGCGTTGACCGATCCGATATTAACCACCGCGCCCTTGGTCTCTGCCAGATGGGGCAACGCCGCCTGGATGATGGCGAATGGCGCCAACGTATTCACTTCCAATACCTCCCGGAACAAAGGGAGTGTCGTATCGTTCACATGGGATGAAACAACGTAGGCCGCGTTGTTTACGATGCCATTGATTTTGCCGAAATAGCGTGTGGCCATCTCCACCAAATCCACCGCAAAGTTATCGCGCGTTACGTCACCCACGTATGGTGCCACCCGCTCGCCGCCATCGAGATAGCCCAACGCACTGGTTAAGTCCCGTTCATGACGTCCGTGGAGGAGCACCTGTGCTCCGGCATCCAAGCAAGCTTTAGCAATCGCGAGCCCAATTCCGCCAAAGGCGCCCGTGATGACAATTACCTTGTTTCTCAATAAATCGTTCTGCATGGTATTTCGCCCTTTGGTCATTTATTTCGGTATCAGTACACTTTTAATGACTTCCCCGTCCTTCATCTTCCGGAAAGCCACCTCCCAGTCTTCCAATGGCCACATCCCTCCAACGATTTTGCTGATGTCCAGACGTCCGGTAGCCAATAGGCGGATTACCTTTTCCCATACGGGCCAGTTGTGGCTGAAGCTGCCCTGGATACGTACGTTTTTTTGCACGATAGGGTCCAGTGAGAAGCCGATGGGCTGCGGCCCCCACCCTACTTTGACGACCTGTCCATTGGGCCGGACCCAGTCGATTGCATGCTGCAGGGTATGGCTGATCCCCGCAGAATCGATTACGCAGTCGGCTCCCATCCCATCCAACTCCCTAGCCCATGCACCGGCATCACCCGTGAGGGGCTGGATGCCGTAGCTCGCCGCAACCGCCAACCGTACCCGGTCGGTTTCCAATCCCACAATAGCCACTTCGGCGCCTCTGAGCTGGGCCATCAACGCGCAGAGCATCCCGATGGTGCCCGGGCCGATGACCAGTACGCGATCCCCCGGTTTGATATCGGCATTGTTTACCGCCGCATTATAGGCTACACTGCATGGCTCGGTCAGGCAGGCTTTCTCGAACCCGAGCGTATCCGGTATGCGGTGTAGGCAACGGGCCGGCACCGCAACATATTTGGTCATCGCGCCATTGACTCCGTAACCGAATCCCCTCCGTGTAGGATCGAGGTTATACAAGCCTATTTTCGACAGCGGGTTTTCCGGATTGATTACGGCAGCCGTTTCACTGACCACCCGGTCGCCGATTTCCCAGTTTGCCACATCCTTGCCGGTTTCATGGATTATCCCTGCGAATTCATGGCCAAGGATAACCGGATAATTCACGGGCCAGCTATGGCTTGACGTCCATTGGTGCAGATCACTACCACACACCCCTACCGCTTTCACTTCCAGAATAACCTCGCCCCGCTGCGGCAAAGGCTTAGGTACGTTCCGCAGTTCTACGGAGCCCTTCCGGCTATCAAAATTTACGACTGATAAAAAAGCCATGGCTGTTTATATTTCTTCTTGATTTGTTGCGAATGGATATTTTCGCATATGGTCCGTAATATACTTGAGAGATCGGTGGCGCTTGACGTTTTGAATGCATCGGCATCGATGGTGAGGGGAGCTCCAAGTACAACCAGCGGTGCACCAAGCGAAGGGCATGAAATGGCTTGGTCAATGGATAGCCCCCCAACCGCTTGGACAGGTATATTTACCGCTTCCACCACTTCGGCAAGCTGGGTCAATGGACTCGGGCACGACAAGCCTTGCGCAACCAGCCCCCGCCGCTCGTCGTAACCGATATGGTGGATGACGTAGTCGCATCCTAAATCTTCTAGAAACTTTGCGCCATCTACCATGGAATCACAGGCAAGGTTATCCCCCATCACCTTAATACCGAAATCATGCCCAGCTTGCACCACACATTTAATGGTTTCCGCATGGGCCCTCCCCATCACCACGACGTGCGTTGCCCCCGCCTTGGCCATCATCTCCGCTTCCAGATAGCCACCATCCATGGTTTTCAGGTCGACCACCAACGGCGTGCCCGGGAATTCGCTCCGCAACCGGCGCACACCGTGCAAGCCTTCCGCCAAGACGAGCGGGGTACCTACTTCCAACCAGTCGACCCCTGCTTCCAAAGCAAGATAGGCAGTACCCACGGCCTCTTCGATATCCGTAAGATCCAATGAAATCTGAACAATGGGCCTCATAACCTTCATTAATATAAAATCCGTATGATGATGTTCCACAGGGACTGTCTCGTGTTTTCTTGCTTCATCTTTTAATCGCTTTGGTCTTCGTAATTAAATGCCTGCATACAAATTATACTTTGAGGTACATTTTCTTTTTATCAAAAAAATACAATACCATGAAAATGATGCTGACTCCGCACAAACGGACGAACGGTTGGTAATAATCCCCTAGGAACTGTTCGACACCAAAAAACAGCGAATGGATGATCGAACTGAAATCAATAATTGAAAACATGACATAAGCCAAAATCGAGTTCATTCCATAGATACGGAGCCAAGAGAAATATTTCCCTTTCCCGCGGTAATCGATCATGTAATAGAATAACGCCATTAAAACAAAACAGATGCCACTGCTGTATAGCGTCATTGAGCTCGTCCATATTTTTTTGATAATGGGCATCTGGAAACCCCAGAACACGCCGAGTGCAATCTGTAGCGCACCCAGGCCCAAGAGCCATACCGTTTTGTTGAGGTTCGTAATCTTGCTGCTCTTTAACACGTGACCAGCGAAAACGCCGGTCATGACGGTAACGCCGAAATTCAGGCTACTTAGTAGCCAAGTGTATCGGTAGTTTCCAAAATCCAACCCGGCTTCGGTAACCTCTGCACCATCCCTGAACCGACCCAATATCGTCCGGTCCAAGTATTCCGCAAAATTCCCATCGGGTGTAAAATCGCCGTTTCCATACCCATCAGTACCGACGAATGTCATAACCCCCCAATATCCCAATAGCAGTGCCACCGTGGCGAGCAATTGGCCGCGGATACCCAGATTAATCAACAAGATCGCCGCAATGAGATATCCCGCTGCGATGGCTTGCAACGTATTCGAATAAAAGTAAATTCGACTGAAATCGAATGCAAGTAGGTTTCCTTGGCACATCATCCCCAATATCCACAGCAGCAATACCCGTTTGAGGATCCGTTTATACAAACTTTTCCTGTTGCCTTCCTTGAGGTACTTATGAAATGCAAACGGCATGGAAACCCCCGCCATAAACATAAATAAGGGCATAATCAGGTCCCAAAAAACAAATCCTTCCCAATGTACATGCCTAAACTGTACCATCAGTGTATCCAGCGCCTCGTGGTCGGCTGCCCTGGCCAATGAAGCCAGTACCGGTTGGAAAAAGACCAAACAAAATAAATCAAATCCCCGAAGGATATCCAAGGAAGCTAAACGGCTATGCGATCGGTTCATCATACGGCAAGTCTATTTCGGAAGATAAAGATGCACATTTTTATTGGCGCTCTGGCATATCTATCGGTACCCTGTCAACCAATTTATTACGGGTTCCTTCCTGCTTGATCAAATCAAATGCGTCATAAAGTTCTCCTGTGGCCAAATAAGCCTTAAAAGATAATTTCCAGGGCGATACATCAATGATTTGAAATAATTGGGTGTAGACCGCCGACCGGTCCATCCAAGATTTTTTCTCCACGTGGCTACCCGTCATCTTCGGGCCGCTTACCGAAACAACATACATTGTCCCGGACACTCTGCCCTTGCTGTCCATCGGGATTTTGCCCATGCCACGTGCATAGGTATGGTCGTGGCCCTGCAACACGAGGTCGACCCCGTAACGATCGAAAAGCGGTTTGAATGTCTCCCGCATCCGCTTATTATCCCGTGTTCCTTTGGGCGAATAGATCGGATGATGGAAGGTCACGACCGTCCAGGTATTGGGGTTCTGCTCCAAAATATGCTCCAGCCATACACGTTGGGCCTCCAGGTAGCGGTCCGATTCTTCGGCTTGGTCCGAGTTAAGGGATATGAACCGCACCCCCTGCACATCGACAAAATAACAGGTTTCCTCCAATCCTTCGGGCCCGTTCAGTGGTAGGTTAAACTGGGGCCTCCAAAATACCGATGCCGCCCTCTCCCCATTCGGCAGGTCAAAATGGTCGTGGTTGCCGGGCGAGGGAAGTCCAGGTATCATGCTGTGAATGAATCCTCCCGCCGCAAACCAATCGGCCCATTCCGCATCCTTATTAGCCCGATTGATGAGATCACCGGCATATAGCTGTAATCGGGCGTTCGGTGCTTTCGCAAAGGCTTCCCGTACGACGCGCGACCAAAGGGAGCGGATATTTACCTGCACGTCGCCGAAATAGATAAACTGGAACGGATCTGTCGACTTATCGCTTGCTGTAACGAAGTGGAACCATTCGCTCCAATGGTTTCCGCCACCGACCCGGTAGGCATATTTTGTATTGGGAATAAGGTCGTCAAAAATCAATGAATGATAATGGGATAAGACGGTATCCCCCACGCCCACCGGTTCGGTCGCTGCTTTTTTCCTAATGGCTTTATACACAAATCGGGGATCTGCGTCGGCGATAGCGAGTTCGGCAAAACTCTCTTTCACTTGACCTGCCGTTTGCCAGTTAATCGCGACCGAGGACGCCAGATCCTCCGTCACGTTCAAGAGAATACGCCGTGGTATCGAATCCGACAATTCCTGACCAGCGGCCGATGACAAATTGCAAGCAGCTACAAGCAACAGAAGGTTAACGATACGTTGTTTGTTTTTAACACTCATTTGATACGAAAGTAAACGTTGAACCTGTAATTGACACACCCAAAAGTACCCCATTAAGCCATCCGGCCTTTATACCAAATTGGCTGGCTATTGTAGGATGTTAGCGAAATATTGGACTTTAGCTTTTTACTTTTAACTAAAAAGCTCTATCTTTGATTATACCGATTATTATTGACACAATTAAATTTTCCGCTTCATGATGACGACAATCATATACCAAACAGGTACCTGTTTAATACCTTGTTCGGAGTGAGTCCAAGGTAAGTCTGACATGAGTCCAAGGTGAGTCCATGTTTTCTTGTAGAAAGTCGGACTCATCACGGATTTACTAAAGACCCAATATGGGTATATAGCGGAGTAAGTACCCATTAAGTATAGTCCAATTACGGACACGGGGCGAAGCAAGGGGAAAATTGGATATCAGATTGACCGATTCAGCTAACTTAAACATTTTCAAATAAAAAACCAAAACGATCTACTATTATGGCTATCCAAGAAAAGAACGGGAAAATCAAAGGCAAAATCAACAACATTGTATACCGCGAATTGGGTGATAAACAGGTCATGAAAATCGCTCCCGCCCGTGTACGACAAACGTATGCGACGAAGCTGAGTGCCATGGAATTCGGACTAGCTAGCGCACAGGCCAAAGTATTCCGCAATGTATTCCGGCATGTTTATGAGGAAGCTGATGGCAAAATGGCTGCTAGGTTAACAGCTACCGTGGCAGCCTGCATTCGTACCTCAGAAAGAGAAATCGGCGACCGGAATCTTCACGATGTCGATCTGAGTTTACTGAAAGGGTTTGAGTTTAACACCCATGCGCCATTCGAAAAACTCCTTACCGTAAGGCCTATTTTCGGGGTTCTCCCCAATGGACGGTTTGAATTCAGCCTGCCGCCCTTCAACGTGGTGGAAGACATCCGCTACCCGCAGGACCGCGTACGTTATGATCCCAGCTTCCTAATTGCAGTCACTGCTTTTCACTTCCGCGAAGAATATGCACGAATCATCGACAAGGCATCGTTCGACTTTAAAAACATCAACCAGCAGGTTCAGATCGACTGGTCGAGCAGCAAGCTGTTACCTGCTGGGGCCATCGTGGTTGTTACATTCTCGCTACGCTATCTATCGACTAACTGGGTAGGCCGGCAGGTACAGACCACGGACAAGGCATTCTACCCTACCGTGATATTGGATGCATACCACGTAACCGAGGAGATGGCCTCCCTGGCAAGAAATCAGGGCTTCGCCCGTGCTACCAGTACCATAGCCGAATTTGGCAACAACACCAACAGCATCCTTAAAGACATTGCCCGTTTCAGACAGAAAATGGCGGACAAACAAAAATAAAATTAAGCTACCGTGAGGCGCGTAGCCTCGCTAATCCCGATCCGACTAACGAAATCACCAACGTCCCCACAACGATAATCATGTTCGCGTGGAGTGGGTACCGTAGGTAGCTATACGCATCGGGAATGAGATAAGAGAAGGTCATCCAAAGGATGGCCAGCACCCCGGCAATCACGGCGATGACCGCATCGCTGTTGTTGGCTTTTTTGCTGATGAGCCCCAACAGAAAGAGACCGAGCATGCCCCCCGCGAAAATACCCGACAGCTCCCACCATACATCCAGGATACTCTGGACCCCGATCATCCCCACGCCAGCAACCATGCCCAGCACCCCGAATACACCCGTAGCGATAAACAACATCCGTAGCGACTGCTTGTTGGTGCTGTGCGGGCGGATATACCGTTTATACACATCTTCGGTAAATACAGTGGCAGACGCGTTCATGCCCGAGCTGATGGTGCTCATCGCCGCGGCCAAGATTGCGGATATGACCAAACCCAACAGTCCCACGGGTACCTTATTGACCATAAAATGGGGCATCACCTTATCGCCGTAATCTTCGGCTTGCAAAGTGGCGGCAAGGGCATCGATTTCACTTTGCGCGGCACCGACAGGCAATCGTTCAGCGGCGGTTTGCAGCCGTATGGTCCCTGTCAATTCCGGGTGCTGCGCATAGTAAGCATACAACGCCGACCCAATGATAAAAAACAACAAAGAAATGGGAATGTATATCTTTACACACAACCATACCGATTTTGCCGCCTCCTTAGCCGATGTAGCGGTATGGTAACGCTGCACATAGTTCTGGTCCATGCCGAAGTTGTTGAGGTTGATAAAAAAGCCATACAGCAGGATAACCCAGAACGATGGCCCTAGAAAGTCGGCATGGAAACTACCTAGACTGAATTTCCCGTCGGCCATACCGATATCGACCATGCTCGAAACACCACCATCGATGTGGGTTAGCACGAGATAAAGAACCAACAAACCGCCGAACGTGAGTAGAACACCCTGAACGACTTCGGTCCAAATCACGGCCTCCATGCCGCCCATAACGGTGTAGATTACAATACAGATACCCGTAACGACCATAATAGTGGTCATATCGAATCCCGTAAGTGCCTGTAGGCTGAGCGCGATGCCGAAAAAAATAGACCCCATCCGTGCCAATTGGGTAAGCAAGAAGCATACAACAGCGTACGTACGGGCCCACGCTCCAAACCGATGCTCCAGATGGGTATAGGCAGAAACGCCGCCGATTGTACGATAAAAAGGCACAAAATACTTTACGGCCGCCCACGCGGCTAGCGGCATGGACAAACTAAACACGAATGAATTCCAGTTGGAACCGAACGCCTTCCCCGGTACGCCAAGAAACGTGTTGCTGCTTAGGAAGGTGGCGTACAGGGAAATGCCCACTGCCCAACCGGGTATCATTCCAGAGGCTTTGGTGAATTGCTCGGAACTTTTATTTTTCCTCGAAAACCATACGCCCGCTGATAACATGGCCAATAGGTAGACGACGATGACGGAAATATCAATAAAGGGAAGATTGTTCATCGGGTTTTATTCTGGTTACTGCGATCAAAATACAAAGATAACCGCTTGGGCCCATTACCCGCTCTACTATTTTGGCTGCTCATTGTACGATATTGACGCGGCCTGCAACTCACCAAGCTGCCGATAACGGCGATACAACTGGCGGTAGATCGCTACCCGCCTTGGATCAGGGTGGTACTCGCCCTCAAACCCGGGAGACATGGCGCGCTGGGCGTGGTCGATATCCGGATGTATACCGGCTACGACCGCAGCACACATGGCGGCGCCCAACGCACAGGCTTGCTCCGTTTTTACGGTCTTGATGGGCCGTTCCAGCACATCTGCCAATACTTGCATCACGTAGGGCGATTTTTTACTGATCCCACCGGTGGCGATGATTTCCTCCACGGGGATGCCCTCGGCTTCGAAACGGTCGACAATTGCCCGGGAACCGAAGGCGGTGGCTTCGACCAAGGCCTTAAACAGCCGTGGTGCATCGGTACCCAACCGGATACCGGTCATCCAACCTGAGCATGTGGGGTCAACGTCGGGTGTCCGCCTGCCGTTTACCCAATCCAATGCCACTTCGTCCGATGGTGCCAGGGGGAGCGCAGCCGCCTGCTCATCTAAGATGGACAATAAGCGGCCTGTAAGTTGATACCGTGCTCGCTGGTCGGAGGATTCATCCAACAAAATGGTAAGCGGATAGGTCAATAGGCGTGCGAACCATTGGTAGAGATCGCCAAACGCCGATTGCCCCGCCTCCATACCCAGCATGCCGGGTATGATGGATCCGTCTACCTGCCCACAAATCCCTTTTACCAATTGGCTGCTATGCCGTTCCATCGGTGCTATAAGCATATCGCAAGTAGAGGTGCCGATGACTTTCACCAACGTGTAGGGCTTGATCATGGCCCCCACGGCCCCCATATGCGCATCAAGCACACCCACACCGATTTTGGTATTGCGGGGCAAACCGGTCCGGTCGGCCCATTCGGGCGCAATGGTACCGGCCGCTTCATCGGCGGTAAAGGTTTGATGGAAGAGGCGGTCACGGATGCTGTCCAGACGAGGATCAAGGGCGGTAAGGAAGTCCGTCGATGGGAATCCTCCGAATTCATCATGCCACATCGCCTTGTGGCCCGCGGCGCATCGGCTGCGCCTGACAGCCAACACATCGGTAGTGCCACATAACAATGCCGGTATCCAATCGCAATGCTCTAACCAGGAATACGCTCCTTCCGCTATGGCTCGGTCGTTGCGGATGGCATGGAGTAACTTTGCCCAAAACCACTCGGATGAATAGCTGCCACCGGAATACTGTGTATAGTCCACTTCCCAACGACGGGCCAGTTGGTTGATTTCCTCCGCTTCGGCGATAGCCGTGTGGTCTTTCCATAGCACGAACATGGCATTCGGGTTGTCATCGAATTCAGGCAATAAGGCCAACGGGGTACCGTGGCGATCCACAGCCACGGGTGTGGAGCCCGTTGTATCAACCGAGAGCGCGCGGATACATGCAACTACCTCCTCAGAAACACCGGCAAGCACGTTCCGGATGACGGTCTCCATGGCCTCAATATGGTCCAACGGATGCTGGCGGAACTGAGATCTTCTGCTATCGCAGTATAATCCTTCGGCCCATCGGCGATAATGGCTTATGGCGCTATTGATTTCCAGGCCGCTCCTCGCTTCCAATAATAGGGCTCGCACGGAATCTGTTCCGAAATCGAGGCCAATCACATAATCGTTCACCGCTTCCTTCATCCGCCGAAGGTGTTTACGTTGCCGCAGAAATGTACGGTAATGCCCAGTTCGTCCAATGCGGCCGCCTTGATACGGCAGGCTTGGTGTGCCTTCGATTCGCTATCCGTATACACCACATGGATGTGGTTGGCTTGATGGCGGGCCATCAACTGGTCGCGCCCTACCCCATCCAATACGGCATGCATGATGGGCCATTCGGGCGAGGTGGACCGCCACCGCCGTTGCGTTTCCGCCTCGGGTAAGCGTACAGCCCTTCCCACACCCAGATCGGCATGCAGCCGGCCACCTTTGACGTAGATACGGCTCCATACTATCGGCCCGGGTTTACTTACCCCGCGCAGGGTTCCGCCGCCCAGCCTGAAATACATCGGCGACTGCCGCCAGCTGCTGGCGGAGGCGTAGACGCCGTCGAAATGCGCTGCCGGGACGGCCCCCGAAATAAGGAACACCCATACAAAATCGTCGATACCCTCGCCGATGTAATGTTCACCCCATCGGATATCATGCAACGTGTTCTCTCCGCCCATACCCAGCTCCCCCCAAAGGTGGTAGGTAACCAACGCGTCGATACCGGCACATTCGTCGACTTCGTTAAAATGCGGAATGGCTTTCCCAGCAAACAGCTCCGCTCCCGTCTCGGAATACACCGGTGGCCGTTCCGTGTTATTGAGCAAACCTTCCACCAAGTCGCTGGCTCCCGTAAGGTCTTTCAGTCCTTGTTGGTATTGGATGCCGATGGTATCGCATCCGAATTCGGCCGCGATGCGCACGGCAGCAATATACATTTTGCATTGTTCCAACGTCTGCCGACGGGTCAGCTCGGTTTGTTCATCATGGCCCCACTTGAACGTCATGCCCCGTTCCAGTAACCAGGTCAGTACTGCTTCCGCTTCGCCATCATCCACAGAACCCATGCGTGCATACAATGCGGATTGGCTAAGCCGCTCCTTGAATATGCCCGTGGCATGGAGCAGGTCATCCGGTACAATAGCATTGTACATACCCATGCAGCCTTCATCAAAAACCCCCATGATTGCCTTTGCCTCGCGCATCCTACGGGCAAATGACCGGCCTGTTTGGTGTTCAGCAACAGGGATTTTCACCAAATCAAAAGGTGTCACGTGGCTGGTATCATGTTTTATACGGCCTTCTTCCATCCATTCCTTAAGGCCGTTGTTAAAAAAATCGTCATTGAAATCCACACTCCACAGCGTACTGTAAAAAACCCCGGCCTTGGTAAGCGACCCATTGAGGTTAAGCATGCCCACCAAACCGGGCCATTGGCCGCTCCAGTTGGCCACCGTGAGGATGGGCCCACGGTGGGTAAGGAGCCCGGCCAGCACATGATGGGTGTATTGCCACACACTTTCGGCAACGATCAATGGCGCATCGGCCGGTATCGTTTTGAACACCTCCATACCCATACGCTGTGAGTCAATAAATCCATGTTGTTTTTCCGGATCGTAGGCATGCGCCCGTTTTACGGTCTTCCCTTGCCTACCGATAGCCGCAACCAGTTGCTTTTCCATCGTTTCCTGCGCCTGCCAACAACGCCGGTTTGCCTCGAGCCTCAAGTCGCCACTCGCAACCAACCAAATGTCTTGATGTTTCATTTCATCCATATCAGGTTTTACCAAAGGGTACAGGGCAAAGTTGCGGGTAACGGCTGGAGGTTTGTTGGTGGTTATTGTCTACTTATTGTACGATGTTAGCATTCGCTTGGAAATCGAAATGCTATTACCTACTTTAGTACTCAGGATATGAACGGGAATGGTTGACTCCCCTTTCATTAGCAGATTATAAACCCGTTTTTCCCCGATACAAGGGAAAAAACAATGATTATGCATTATGAAACCACTTTTCCACAAAGTACCTACCCAAATCCAGGCATCGTTCAGTGCGCGGCACGATGTCCAACCCAATTTCGGATCGCTCTGGCATTACCATCCGGAATTGGAACTCCACCATGTTATCCGGGGCAAGGGTGTCCGTCTTATCGGTGATAATATCGGCAACTTTTCGGCCGGAGAAGTCATCCTCTTGGGTGGTAACCTCCCCCACATGTGGCAGTGCAATGAAGAATATTACCAAAACCATCCCACGCGGAAAGTGGAAGCGATTGTCATCCAGTTTCTTCCCGATTGCCTGGGCCGCGATTTCATCAATTTACCTGAGGTATATTTGTTGCCAAAGCTGTTTGAAAACGCCCGTAAGGGGATGAAGTTCACCGGAAGAACCCGTGCACGGATCGTTGAGTTGATGTATAAGGCAACACAGGCCACTGAGATGGAGCGGTTGATTATCTTGTTGTCTATCCTCAAAACCATGGCTGAGACGGACGAGTACCAATCGATAGCCTCGGCCCATGCATTCTATAAATCAAATGAAATGGATGCCGTACGCATCAATAAAGTGTGCACCTATACGCTAAGCAACTATAAAAAGGAAATCAATCTGGAAGAGATAGCGGCCATTGCAAATCTCAGCGTTACCTCATTTTGCCGCTATTTCAAACTAATGACCAAAAAAACATTCTATGATTTCCTGATTGAGATACGCATCAGCCATGCATGCCGATTACTCGTGGAGGATATACTCCCCACCGAAGTGATCTGTTTCGAATGCGGATTCAATAACGTTTCCAACTTCTACCGCCACTTCAAGAAAGTAACCGATATGACACCCCTTGAATATAAAAAGAAATACTTGTATAGCAAGGTAGCCGTTGGCTTTTAGCTGCTATGTATCGATCTTAGCATACTTCGCATTGCGTTCGATGAATTCGCGGCGCGGTGCTACCTCATCGCCCATGAGCATCGAAAAAATGCGGTCACATTCCGCCGCGTTCTCAATGGTTACCTGCCGCAACGTCCGTGTTTCCGGATTCATGGTGGTATCCCATAATTGCTCAGCGTTCATTTCACCCAGGCCTTTGTATCGCTGCACATGCACGCTATCTTCCTTGCCCGCTCCCTTGAGGCGTTGTATGGCCGCATCGCGCTGGTCTTCATTCCATGCATATTCTTGTTCCTTCCCTTTTTTCACAAGGTAGAGCGGCGGTGTGGCTATATAGACGTATCCGTTTTCAATCAGCTCTTTCATATAGCGGAAATAAAACGTAAGGATCAGTGTGGTGATGTGGGATCCGTCAACGTCGGCATCCGTCATGATGATTACCCGATGGTAACGTAATTTATCGAGATTGAGCGCCTTGGCGTCGTCTTCGGTACCTACACTCACGCCCAGAGCGGTGAACATATTCTTGATTTCCTCGTTCTCGTAGATTTTGTGCTCCATGGCTTTTTCCACATTGAGGATTTTACCGCGCAGTGGCAATATCGCCTGGAATTCACGGTCACGTCCCTGTTTGGCCGTTCCCCCCGCAGAGTCCCCTTCCACTAGGTAAATCTCACATTTGGTAGGGTCGTTATTGGAGCAGTCAGCCAATTTACCAGGCAGCCCGCTGCCACCCATTACGTTTTTCCGCTGTACGAGATCCCGGGCTTTGCGGGCAGCCGCACGTGCTTGTGCAGCGAGGATGACTTTCTGCACAATGGTTTTGGCTTCTTTGGGGTTTTCTTCGAGGTAATTGTTCAGAATTTCACCTACAGCCACGTCTACCGCGCCCATCACTTCACTATTTCCAAGCTTGGTTTTGGTTTGTCCTTCAAACTGCGGCTCGGCCACCTTGACCGAGATAACAGCCGTGAGGCCCTCGCGGAAGTCGTCACCCGTGATCTCCACTTTCATATTTTTGAGCAGGCCCGACTTGTCCGCATAGGCTTTCAGGGTACGGGTAAGCCCGCGGCGGAAACCAGCCACATGGGTACCCCCTTCTATCGTATTGATATTATTGACGTAGGAATGGACGTTCTCGGAATACGTCTCGTTATACTGCAGGGCAAGCTCAACCGGGATACCCTGTTTGATACCTTCCACATGGATGGGCTCTGGAATGAGCGGCTGGCGCGTACCATCAAGGAACCGCACGAACTCTTTCAAACCACCTTCGGAAAAAAAAGTTTCCTGCCGCAAAGCGCCATCTTCCGAATCTTCACGTTCATCCAATAACGTGAGCCGTATCTCTTTGTTCAGGAACGCCAACTCGCGCAGCCGGCTCGCCAGGGTATCGTAATTATATACCGTAGTGGTTGTAAAAATCTCGGGATCGGGATGGAACGTCACCGTCGTGCCTGTACGTTCGCTATCGCCAACGACCTTCACATCGAATTGCGGCTTCCCTTGCCGATACTCTTGGGTAAATACTTTTCCCTCCCGGTGAACCTCAGCAATCAAGAGGGTAGAGAGTGCGTTCACGCAGGAAACCCCCACCCCATGGAGACCGCCCGATACCTTATAGGTATCTTTATCGAATTTACCACCGGCGTGCAGTACGGTCATGACCAACTCAAGCGCCGATTTATTTTCCTTTTTATTGATACCCGTTGGAATCCCCCGACCGTTGTCGGCTACCGTGATGGAGTTATCTTTATGGATAATGACTTGGATATCATCACAAAAACCAGCCACGGCTTCGTCGATGGAGTTATCCACCACTTCATATACCAAGTGGTGAAGTCCTTTGACGCCAGTGTCGCCGATATACATCGAAGGCCGCTTACGAACGGCCTCCAATCCTTCCAATACTTGGATGTTATCTGCGGAATACGTTGAATTTTTCTTGTTTTCTTCGCTCATTATCGTTTTTAAATTCGTCGCCCAAAGATACGAAAAAAGTACCATATTAAGCGGGGTCGGAGCAGGGAAATATCGATTTTTTATCTTAGGTTTGCGCTTTGATTGAAAAGAAAATTAGAAAGACTATGAACAAAGCATTCGCGTGGATTGCAAAAGCTGGGATAGGCGTATTAGTGATTGCGGCGGTATCGTGCAATCAACAGGGTAAAGCTCCTGCTTCCGTATCGGCTACCGGCGATTCCACACAGGCAAGCACCGAGAAAATTGTCTACGTCAACGTGGATACCCTTCTTGAGAAGTATGAATATTTCAAGGACATCAGGATCAAATTGGAGGAAAAAGCGAAGAAGGCGCAAGCCGACCTCCAATCGCGCAGTAATGCTTTCCAGCGTGAAGTGGCAGATTACCAACAGAAGGCAGCAACCATGAGCGCATCCGACCGGCAGAGCACGGAAGAGCGCCTTGCCCGTAAACAGGACGAACTCGCCCGCCACAACCAGAATGCAAGCGCTTCTTTTGCACAAGAAGAAGCTTCGGAAAATGAAAAGCTGTACGGGCGGATTACCGATTACCTGAAAAAGCACGCGAAAGAAAACGGATATAAGTTCGTGCTCACCTATTCCGCGGCAAGCCCGGGTGTATTGTATGCCGATGAAAGCCTCGAAATCACCGGTGAGGTGTTGACGGCACTGAATGCGGAGTATGCGAAGGAGAAAAAATAGTGAGAAACAATGCGAAAGCAAAAGCTGCCTACTGGCGGCTTTTTTTTTGCCGTTTTTTTTTCAGACATTCGATCCATGCTATCGTTTACTCAATGACCAACCATGATTCAGTTGCTGGCCTCCAAAAAACAGAATGGATTCGATTGGGTGGACCTTTCCGCCCCGAACAATGATGAAATCAAGCAGGTAGCCCAGCGGTATACACTGCATGAGGCTTCGATCAAAGACTGCATGCAGCCCGACCATCTACCGAAATACGAACTGTTTGACAATTATACGTTTGCGATTTTGCGGGTACTGGCGGCCAATCATCCCCATGAGGCCGACACCATCCAAGAATTAACCAACAAGATTTCCATCTTCTTCACTAAAAACTATTTGATCACCGTACATCGCGCTGAAAGTGACTTGATCGATTTGGTTAAAACCAAACGAATCGATACGGGTAGATGCGATTCGACGTTCCACCTACTCAATTCATTGATTCGGGAATCGATATTAACGTTTGAGCAACCGGGAATCAAGCTATCCGAATCGTTGGACTATTACGAAGAACGTGTGTTTTTACGGCAACGCAAGTCACCGATCCTCCGCGGATTGTATTTCGTGAAGCGTAAGATCGATGTCATCCGAAGACTGATGCTCCTATCGTATGAGATTATCGAAAACATCGATTCCAAAGAGCGTAGCGATGTATATACACGCGACTTGCGCGACCTGTATATCCGTACGCAGACACTTTTCGATAACCTCTCGGAAAACACAGCCCAGTTGCTTTCCATCTACTTCTCCATTTCCTCGCAACGGACCAATGAGACCATGCGGGTATTGACGGTATTTTCGGTATTCTTTATGCCGTTAACGTTTATTGCCGGCATTTACGGGATGAATTTCAAGTTTATGCCCGAGTTGACCTGGCCCTACGGGTACCCTGCCGTCTTACTGGTGATGGTCGGCATCTCAACGGGGATCTACTTCTGGTTTAAACGTAAGGGGTGGCTATGATATGATCAGGATCGTTGTTTCGGTGTGGTAGCCACGAAATCCTTAAGGTAATAGGGTTCGAAATAAGCCACGTCGGCAAACTGCTGTTCGCGGTATGCACGATCGGCGATAGAACTCAGGTGGCTGGCCGAGTTTCGGAAACCGGTTATTACTTCAATCTGTGCATTTCCCCCAAACAACTCCACCAACTTATCCGCGCCGTTTCCAAAGAGAATGATGCGATCCGTGTCGCCAAGGTATGCAAACGACTGTTGATCCACGATTACAGCAGTGGCTGGGGTGATGGGTCGCAGCCCCCCGTCAAAGACCGCGGTGTACACTTCCATGCGTCGGGCATCGACCATCGGACATAACCGCACATTTGCACCGATTACACTGCCGTGGCTGGCGGAAAAACCTGCTGCCATGGCAGCCAGCGTGTCGATGCCCATCAGTGGTAAATCGGTAGCATAACATAAACCCTTAGCGGTTGATACACCAATCCGCAATCCCGTATAAGACCCCGGCCCTTTGCTGACGGCCACGGCCGATAGATCACTGAATGTAAGCCCTGTTTTGTGCAGAAGCTCTTCCACCAACAGCGTGAGCCTTGAGGCGTGGACATTCGGCTCATCTACATCGATGCTCGCCAATGTCTCGCCATGAGCCGATATGGCCACAGAACATACCTGCGTGGCGGTTTCCAATTGTAAAATGTAATGGGTGGACATATTGGACGGCAAAGTTAGCGATTTTTATGTGGTTAACGGCATGTTGTTAGGGCACGGGGTCGTGACCGTGACCACCCCAAGGATGGCAACGGGCAATCCGCCTAATGGCTAACCAGCCACCTTTGAACGGACCATATTTACGTATGGCTTCAATGGCATATTGCGAACAGGTGGGCGTGTAGCGGCAGGAGGCACCCAACATTGGTGAGAGCAGCAACTGATATGCACGTACCAATAGGAGAAAAACACCCGCTATTGCTGCCTTAATCACGTTATTCCAGATGTAACGCACCACCTTCATCATGCCTCGTTGTGGAGCTTTTCCAACACATCAGCCATCCGGTCGCGCATAAAGGAAAAGTCCAACAGCTCTTTGCCCACGTATTGAATAGCGATAGCCAAGCCATATGACTTACCTTCCATCGCGGGGTATAAGCGTTCGCCTTTCTGCAAGCGATAGCTTTCGCGCATGCGGCGCTTTAATAGATTACGGTGTACGGCGTGTCGGAAGCGGCGTTTAGACACAGACAGCAACACCTGTACCGTTTGGGCGTCTTCCACGCGCATAAACACAACCCGGTAGGGATAAATAAGAAAAGAAGAACCCTTGTGGAAAAGACTGTCAATCAGTCTTTTGCTACACAATCGTTCTTCTTTTGAAAATGTCTTTCTCTTCATTATCGATGACCTACCCCGTATCCGGCTGAAAGCCCCGGGTGTGAGCGGTCACCGGCAATGTCGACGCTTAGGCTTTATGGCGGCCTTCGTCCGATACCGAAAGACGTTGCCGTCCTTTCGCCCGCCTAGCGGCCAATACGCGACGGCCATTGGCGGAGCTCATGCGCTCCCTAAACCCATGTTTATTCCTTCTCTTCCGTTGCGATGGCTGAAATGTTCTCTTCATGACGCTTGATATCTTTTTTTATTGTTGTCTCAAAATGAAAGCGCAAATGTACGGGTAAAACAGATAATTATCAAATATATGTGGTTAATTATTTCATTCGAAAATAGCTTACTCTTCAATGGCCTCATGGAACCCGCATTGTCATCGCCTTTTGTGCCAGAAGCTGACATGACAGGTTTCATCACCCTTACTTTTCCTTTATTGGCCGATGAGAGCTCGAGACAAATAGTAATCATCCTGTGTGTCGATATTATTGATATCCCGGTTTCAATTCAACGACCGCACTGATCGGCAAGTGGTCGGAAAGTTCCACCCTAACGGTAGCTGAAGATACCACATCCCACCTTGTTTTTGGGTAACAAAAAATATAATCGATGGTGTTGCGTGGATCGGTTGCTGGCACGGTTGGTTCCAGGTTTGACACGATTTTCCAATCCCCCATCCCGGCACTGATTTCGACGGCATCGGGCTGTGCATTGAAATCACCAGCTACAATAACCGGATAGCTGCTGTCCAACAACACCTCATTCAGCTTTTTTACCTGTCCCTGCCGTTCTTCGGTATTGGTATAATCCAGGTGGGTGCTGGCAAACGTGATGTATTTGCCCTCCTGGTATTCGACATCGGCAACCAATACGGCCCGTTGTTCCTTGCCGTTTGCGGTCTTAGGCAAATAAATGCGTTCTACTTTCGCCAATGGGTATTTTGACAAGATGGCAATCCCGTAGTACCCTCCCGCATAGGGAATGGTTTTTCCGTACGCCGGAATCATCCCTGTCCGAAAGGCAAGCTCGGTGGCGAAATCTTTGCCGTTCTGCGCCGGCGCCCGGTCGCGGTAGGTACGGCAATCGACCTCCTGCAAGGCTACGATATCGGGCTTTTCCGCCGCAATGAAAGCAGCCAGTTCTTCCAGCGATGCAAGCTCGCCGAAGCGTAAATTATAGGAAAGGACCTTTAACTGAACGGATGATTGCTGGTCGCGTTCCGTCTCGAGTTGCGCGTATGACGAGCAGCTTACGGTAAGCAGTAGGCAGAGGAAAACGATTGGAGTTATTCTCATGAGCAATAAACTTTTTAATTAAATATGGCAAAGAAAAGGAAAACCTCCGGTTTAAAGAGGTTTTCCTTGGTTAAAATTTCACGTTACCAACTGATCAATTACCATCGTTGGTGGCGCCGTTTTCCCAGCCCGGATTTTGTTCCAACTGGGGATTTTGATTGAGCGCATCAACCGGAACGGGATAAAGGTACTGTTTGGGGCCCCACACTTTCTTGTCGTCGTTGTTCGTAAACCAAGCGAGGTGGTAACCTGTGCCGTCGCCAGCCGCGTGTACCTGGATAATCTCCGCGTCGGGGTCGGTGCTTACCCGTACCCGGTACAGGTTGGTATTATTAGCGAGGGCTTCCGCCGCTGCCAACCCGGCGTCGTCGGTGTAATAAATTACATCGTCCGAACCATTGTGATCAACGTCTAACGGCTGATTGATACCGGCGATATACATCCCTGTCCAGCTTTTCTTGAACAGATCGCCACGCCTCCATCGCCGAAGGTCGTCAAAACGGAATCCTTCGAGCGCCAATTCGACGGCACGCTCACGGCGGATTTCGAGGATCACGGGGTCGCTGATATCGGGGAAATAGTAATTCTTCAGGTAATCGTCTACAACCGTAGGTTTACTGTCGGTACCGCCCGTAATGCCTGCCCGTTCGCGCAGCGCACCGATTGTTGCTGCCCAATCGCCATCGGTGAGGGTGCCTTGTTCAGCCTTAGCCTCCGCATAGTTGAGCAGTACCTCACCGAAGCGTACCAACTGGATGGCGTGGGTACTTTCGGACTGGCTGTCACCAACGGTCGCATCGACGGTCAGTTTCATCGGCTGGTACCCCAAACGGGCATAACCACTGAACACGGGCAGCGCCAATGTGCCCTCCCGCTCGTAGCCGGGGTGACGCAGCGTCGCATTCAATCGTTCGTCGCGGTTCTGGAATTCTTCGTAGAAGTCTTCATATTGCCACCCCGGGCGGTCGGTGTAAGGCGTCCCGTCTTTTTGCAGGTAGGTGCAGACAAATGGCCGGATAAAGTTTAGGCCGGTACCATAGGTTTCGGATGTCCACCGCCAGTTGGCATTGTGCTTGATGCCCAATTCTGCACTTGAAGCGATGGCCAGCATCGTTTCAGACAATGGTGGGTCATCGCTGGTAAACAGGGCGCGGTAGCTGCTGTGCAGGGATTTCCCCGACTGTTGCATCACTACATAGGCGGCATCTTCCGCCCGCTTTAACCAGGTATCGGCGGAGGTGGCCAAATCCAGGTTATGGTATTTACGGAATGTTCCTTCAAACAAGGCGACCCGAGAAGCAAACGCATAGGCCACCCAATTGGTAACCATCGTTGCTTGTTTAGCATCAGCGGTACGCGTAATGTGCGCTGCGGCAAACATCAGGTCTTCGTAGACCTTTTCCATAACCAGTTCGCGCGAATCGCGCGTACCGTAAAGGATCTCCTCTTCGCTGGGATCCAACGGATGGTCTACCCACGGCACGTCACCAAACCGACGCACCTTTTCGTAATAGAACCAGGCCCGGAAAAAACGGGCGAGGCCGATGTAGTTGTTCCTCACGGTTTCAGGAATGGCCGGATCGGTGCAGTTGGCTATAAAATAGTTGACGTTGCGTAGTTTCTCCCAATCTTGCCAGCGCCAGCCCGAAGCGTTATTCTCGCTGTACGAGTTGCGAAGCGTAAAGCCACTGAGCGTATTGGTGGCCCCGTAGTCGACCAGTGACTGTTCAACAATGGCTTGGTCATTCGCGCTGGGAAGCAGGTCGTAAAAGGAGATTGAATAAGCCGCGAGCCCTTCTTCGGAGCTGAAGACGGCATTTTTATCTGCATCGGTTATCGGTGGTTCGTCCATCTCACAGCCGGACAATAGGAAAACCACCGCTGACAAATATATGATGTATTGTTTCATCTCTTTTCTTTTTAAACGTTAGTAGGTGAACGAAAGACCAAATGACACGGTTTTCAATAGGGGGTAACTATTCCCCGCTCCTTGGTTATAGCTACTGTTCAAATCCGAATCGGAATCGCCGATGGCCGATGACACATCCATAAAATTCTTGGCCCGTTTGTAAAGAGGCGACCAACTAGCGAGGTTCTCACCACTGAAATAAACACGGGCATTACGCATACCAATCTTCGAAACCCATTTATTGGGCAGGTTATAACCAACCTGCAGGTTTTTCATCCGGAGATACGACACCCGCTGCAAGTAACGATCATTCGGCACGTGGTTGGAGTAACCCAGCGTACCGTTATACTGCGCATACCGCGGCAGGTAGGCATCGGGATTTTCGGGCGTCCAGTAATTGCCCAGGTGCCATGCGGGCATTTGGTTATATCCGCGGTTATACTGCCCCCAGAAGGCGGTTTCCCTACCGGGGTACCAGTCTTGTTGACCGACGCCTTGGAAGAACGCGGAGAAGAAAATACCGTTCCAATCGGCACCCAGCGTAAAGCTGTATTGGTAGCGTGGCTCCGTATTGCCGATGATGGTCATATCGCCGGGATTGGCGACTGTTTGTTCGCCTTTGGTGATCATGTTATCCGCGCTTCCGTCGCGGTTGCGTATTTTAAGATCACCTGCACGCCATACCGCATCGGCCGAGGCATTGAAAATGGTATTGATGTATTCGCTAGGGTCGGGGTCTTCTTGGAACAGCCCGTCGGTTTCGAAACCCCACAGCTCGCCGATAACCTGTCCATCATAGTGTTCAGTAAACCTTTTGGTCGGATTATTGAATTTGTCGATCGTTGACACATAGTCAAATAGCGACCCCCGGATTTGATAGTTGAACGGCTTACCGGCCAGTGCAAACTGATCTTGCCAAGTCAGCGTGGCCTCAAACCCTTTGGTGGTCATGTCTGCGTAGTTGCCCTTCGGCGAAGGAGCACCGAAAATATTGGGCAATGTAGGGCCGAACACATACATATCGGTTGTTTTCCGGATGTAATAGTCGCCGCTGAAGCGCAGCTTCCCCTGCACCATCCCGAAATCGAGCCCCACATCGGTGGTCGTGGCGCGTTCCCAGGTAAGCCCGTCGGGAATGGGTTCGGGTGCACCGGTCCTCATATTTCGCACCCCGTCGAGCAAGCGCCCGGAGGTACTGATGCTCAACAGTTCGAGGAATTGATAGGGCGATATATTGCCATTGCCCAATGAACCGTAGGATCCCCGAAGCTTAATATCGGAAAAGATGTCCTCGCTGACGTTCCAGAACGGCTCTTCCGACAACCGCCATCCCGCCGAGATGGACGGGAAAAAACCCCACTGCTGGTCGACCGGGAACCGCGATGAACCATCGTAACGACCGTTTATTTCGACCAGGTAACGGTCCTGGAAGCCGTAATTCAACCGGAAGAACATGCCCGCGGTTTTCCATCTGCTCGCGCTGGCACCTGGGGTGATCGACTCTCCTGTCGCCAGATCAACGCTCTCGGCATCCTCCAGCAGCAAACCATTACGCTGGATGCTATTGGCCTTATAAGCGGAGGTTTCGTAATTCCACCCGGCCATCGCTTTCAAGTAATGCTTTTCGGCGAAGGTGTTTTCATACTCGGCATACAGGTTAGAGGCCGTATACATGGTGTGCCCAAGCCATTCGTAGATGACACCATTACGATCGCCCATGTAAGAGGGCGCTGCTGCGTCCGCTTTCTGGTAGTACGGTACTTTCACCCGCTTCCAAAGAAATTCGCGGTCGTCGTAACGAAAGGTGTAATCGCCGTTGATCCGGAAGGTGTTGTCGAAAAAATTGGTGGTGAAACCCACGGTATTCCTGAACAGGTTCCGCTGGTTGTTTTGGTAGTTATTGCCATCGACAAAAGCACCGAGTGTGGCCGCACCGCCGCGCGTATATGTGCCGTCGGGATTATACATGGGCAGGCTGGGAAAGGCATTGACCTCGATATATCGCTGGATATTGGCGCTCCGGCCCTGTGCAGAAAACGGCATATGGTAACTGTTGGTAGAAAACTCCATGTTGTTGGTGATTTTCAACCACTGGTAGGCTTGCAGCGATCCCTTGGCCCGAAGGTTATAGGAACGATAGGTATCGGGATCGAAATTGTAGATACCATCGAAATCGTAGAAGCGCCCCGACACGTAGAAATCGGCCTTGTCGTTTCCACCGGAGAGGGTCAGGTTGTGGTCTTGCGTAAACGTACGGTCCTTAAACAGGAGGCCCAGCCAGTCGGTATTCGAATAATATTCGTAGTTGCCATTGGAAAGGACTTCGGTTTTCGGGCCTTCGCCCGATGCTTTCCATTCCCTCAACCGTTCCAGCCACTCATCACTGTAATACTGTGTGTTGTTATTGATGGAGGTTGGCACCGTTCCTTGCCGGTTGTAATAGGATTCCCTGAAATGTTCCACCCAGGTAACGGCGTCAGTGACGAACTCAGGCTTGCGGGCCTGCGATTGAACGGAGGTGTTGCCGGTATAATTGATTGTGGTGCGGCCTTTCTGCGGGCGCTTGGTGGTAATCAGCACCACGCCGAAAGACCCCCGTGCGCCATAAATTGCCGCCGATGCAGCGTCTTTCAATACACTGACGCTTTCAATGTCGTTCGGATTCAGGAACGAGGGGTCGCCTTCTACCCCATCGATAAGGATAAGGGCACTTCCCCCCTGACCGATGGATGTCCGCCCGCGTACATTGAACGATGCCGATCGTGTGGGCTTGCCGTCCTCCAATGAAATATTCAGGTTGGGTACGGCACCCTGCAGTGCTTGTGTCGTATTGGATGTTGACCGGTTTTCGAATACTTCACTACCCACGGATTCGACCGCACCGGTTAAGTTTACTTTGCGCTGCGTTCCGTACCCCACCACAACCACTTCTTCGAGGCTTTGATTATCGACATGGAGGGGCATATTGATCTTCGTATCGTTGCCGACGGCCCGTTCAGCCGTTAGGTAACCCATATAGGAAAAAATCAGGGTAGCGTCGTTGTTAGGTACGGTAAGGGTATATTCGCCCGACAAGTCAGTGACCACACCACCAGCCATACCTTTTACCTGCACACTCACCCCCGGCAAGGGCTCACCCCGTTCGTCAGTGACCATACCGGTAATACGGATTTCTTGTGCCACGGTAACGTCTTCCGTAATGATGACCATACCGTTGTCGGCGAGTTTATACGACAGATCGTGGCCTTTCAATACTTCGCGCATAACCTGTTCGAAGCTTTTATTGCGCACCTTTACCGAAATCCGACTGTCCATGACGGCGAGGTCGTCGCTCATAAAAAACCGCTTTCCGCTTGCCTTTTCCACCTGTCTCAATGCGTCGCGCATGGGCAGACCCTTAACGTCAATGCTCAATTTCGCGTTTTGGGAATAGACGCTGGCGTTTGCCGACAATAGTCCAACTAAAACTAGAAATAACGCTAATCTCATAATAAGGAAAAGTTTGGTTCTCCATAATATGGAGAGTTTGATATCATAATTATTATGCATAAGTTTAACATGTTAATTTTCACGAATTAATAAATGTCTAAACAGGACATGGAGCATCCGGGATGTGGCGCATCCCGATGCTTTTTTTTGTTATAATTGTTTCATCTTTTTTCCATAGGCACTCCTTTTTTTGGTTAGCAGCATACACATTAAATTCACATTGTTATTTCTCCGAAAAAACCACCGTTTTTCCCGTTACGGTATAGCGTATCGGAGATACCATACTCATCATTTTCAACACCTGTTCCAATGGCTCATCGGGCAATGTACCGTTGTATCGGAACGACTTCAAATGATCGTCTACAAAAATGATACGTACATTATATCTGCGCTCAAGCCTAACAGACAAATCACC
The DNA here is from genome assembly GCF_053550995.1 of Parapedobacter sp. Classification (NCBI taxonomy): domain Bacteria; kingdom Pseudomonadati; phylum Bacteroidota; class Sphingobacteriia; order Sphingobacteriales; family Sphingobacteriaceae; genus Parapedobacter; species Parapedobacter sp. The sequence goes on along the minus strand of NZ_JBMQOC010000051.1, from coordinate 18,897 downwards.
TAGGCTTTCCCGGTAAATCACCCATTCTTCATCTTTCCACGAGACATTAGGCGCAGGGTCGATATGTTCTTGCTTAATAATGTTCCGTGCTGGCTTGGATACCTGGCTTATCCCGCCAACGGTCGACGCTGCAAAAGCCTCCTCATCATCCGGTGAAACATTGCGTTTGGCAACAATCAATTTTTGGTTAGGTAAGAGTGCTACCTCTTCTGGCAGATCTGACAAGCCACTGGTGTCTTTTACAAGCACCTTGCCCGAAATCAGCGTGGTTTCGATCTGGTCTTCCGAGGAATAGGCCCGCACGTTGAACTCTGTACCCACCGCTTTTATCTGCACCGAACCAGAGTGAACGATAAAGGGCGTCGCGGATTTCCTAACGACAAAGTAGGCTTCACCATCGAGCCATATATCGCGACTGATTTTTCCAAAGTCCGTATTATAGCGTACGGTCGTGCCAGCGTTTACGGTTATATACGAACTGTCCGGCAGTCGGATTTTTGAACGGGACCCGTTGGGCACGATAATTTCCTGGTAGGACATCGCTGCTTCCGTATGATCGTGCTCTGGCCAGAAATAATATAGAAGCATACCCGACAATAATATAAAAACGGCGACTGCCGCTGCCCATTGGTAGGATGAGGTAATTGATTTAGGCTTCACGATCTCTCTTTCGAAACGCTCAAATGCCAGGCCACTGTCAAACCGGGCACCCTTATCAACATTTGCTGCGAGCCATATTTCACGCAATCGGTCAAATTCAAGCCGATTGGCCGCAGACAAATTAACCCAGTCCGTTAGCTCCTGATATTCGACACGGGAAATCGTGCCGTTCAGGTATTTGACAGCAAGCAATTCGATGTGATGGGGTATATCCATAATATATCTTACCTAATAAATAGATGCGAAAAATAGGCTAACGGGTGATGCTCAATTAAAAAAAATATGGAAACGTTGTGAAAACGACCATAACTGGAAGATATTCTTTCAATGCGTAGCGCAGTCGGGACAACGCTTTCTTCAATTGGGTTTTAACAGTGTTTTCAGAAATTTGCATCGTTTCAGCAATTTGGACATAACTCAGCTGTTCAACCCGGCTCAGCAGAAATGCTCTTCGGCATTGTGGCGGTAGAGATTCAACGGCTTTTTCGATGATGTCAGATAATTCCTTTTCGAAAAGTCGCCCCAAAGGATAATCATTGCTCCAAGGAATGTGCGTGAGCACAAAATCATCGCCCAAGCGCTGCGTCTCCAATTTCCGCTTGCGCAGGTGCTGCAGGCACGTATTTTGGGTGGATTTGATCAAATAGCTTTTTACGGACGTGGTGACATGGAGCGACTCGCGTTTTTCCCATAGCGCGAGGAAGGTATTGCCCACCATTTCCTCTGCCTGCATCTCATCGCGCGTGTATTCATAAGCAATCATGCATAGCATACCATAGTATGCTTTGTAGCATCGCTCAAAATCTTCTACCGTTGACAATGATTCATAACCGGCCATAATCACACAATCGGACAAAACCTCTTCCCGGCTGAGTCCCAATCATCAGCATACCGCAAACTTAATCTTTTTGCAGAAGTATTAAAGCAATTTGCGAACCCAGACCTTACGACGGATTTATATTTCCGTAAGGAAAAGCACCCATCGGCAGCGGAGAGACGATAAATTTATCTAAGTTTGTCGTATGAACATCATAAGAGCCGCACTAATTTGTTCTTTATGGGTTACCCACATTGCCGCGTCGCATGCCCAGATAGCCCACTCATTATATACCATTTACGATACCCATAAAAAAAAGGAAATCACCTTGCAGGAGTTGGTGACATCGCTTGCGCCCATAGACATCGTATTTTTCGGGGAGGAACATAACGACTCGATAGCCCATGTTTTACAATTTGAACTACTGAAGGCAATGGATGAGCGTTATGACCGCGTAGCGCTTTCGATGGAAATGTTTGTGAGTGATGACCAATTGGTCCTCAACGAATACCTTGCCGGTATGATCACAGAACGGAATCTCGACAAAGATGCGGTGTTGTGGGGCAATTACGAGGATTACCGTCCCATGGTGGAATATGCGAAAGATAAAGGACTTCCCCTATTGGCGGCTAACGCCCCCGGCCGATACACGAATCGGGTAAGCCGGTCGGGATTGGAAAGTCTTCGTGTACTGGATAAATCGGCGAAACACTTACTTGCGCCGCTTCCGATAGACACACTCACCGGCCGTTACTACGAAAAATTCACCGGACTAATGGGTGGTCATGGAGGTATGGGCAATATGAAAATTTACCAAAGCCAAAACCTGTGGGATGCGACGATGGCGTACCGCATCAGTAAATTCTTCAAGGGGAAAAACGTTCGCAAGATTCTTCACCTCAATGGCCGCTTCCACAGCGACGAACACCTGGGCACGATTGCCCAACTGGACAATTATATACCGCGACGGACGGCTGTAGCCAATATCTCCTGTTTCCCCGATGCAAGTTTCAGTCGGCCTGACTGGGATACATTCGCGCATCTTGGGGATTTTATCATCCTTACGAATCCAGCAGCGCCCAAAACTTTTTAGGGACGCTTACGCGTCCCTTTTCCCTATATTCGTTATTTTATCATTTTGACTTCAGCAAATCCCTGATCTCGGTGAGCAGTACCTCTTCCTTTGACGGTTCAGGCGGAGCCGCAGGAACTTCTTCTTCCTTTCGTTTCAGGGAGTTAATCCCTTTGATGACGAGAAAAATACAGAAAGCAATGATAAGGAATTGAATGATCACATTGATGAAATTGCCGTACATTATAGCCACTTCGGCTATCCCGTTGGCTTCGTCGGCGGGTTCGATGACGTATTTCATTTCAGCGAAATCGATGCCTCCCGTAAGATAACCGATGGGGGGCATAATGATATCATTGACCAAAGAGGTAACGATTTTGCCAAAAGCCCCGCCAATGACCACACCAACAGCAAGGTCTACCACGCTGCCACGCATGGCGAATTCCTTGAACTCTTTCATAACTCCCATAAAACAATAAGGTTAATTTGTTAATAAAATATTTTCCAACGTCTAAATTGGACATTTTCGCCGGCTAAACAAATTTTTTTTTCATCTAATCATTTTTCTTTATCTGTCCCTGAACGGCCCACACACCTTTCTACCATTTCTTATTAAATTTAATCTAAAACACCATTGCAATTATATTTTAACTTATATTTGCATTAATTGCGTGACTTACTTATGAAATAACCAACTGCCTGGATAGGGGGCATCTATGATAAACATTTAACAGATGGCAGAAATATTGATAGCAGATGATCATGGAATCGTTAGGCTGGGTACGTCAATCGTAGTGAAAGAGGCACTGCCGCTTGCACGCGTTACGCAAGCTGAGGATTTTGATGAAATGATCAAGTTGTTGTCGGAAAAACCCTACGACCTCGTTCTCCTCGACATCAATATGCCGGGGGGAAATAATATCAAAATGGTTGAAAAAGTATTACTCATTCAGCCAACCATCAAAATATTGGTATTTTCTTCATATGATGAGACGCTTTATGCGCTCCGTTACCTCCAGGCTGGCGCAGCGGGTTACCTCAACAAGAACACATCGAAAGCAGACTTGAAAGAAGCCATCCTTTCCGTCCTCCAACGGGGTAAATACATGAGTCCGGAGGTACGTGAATTATATTACAACACCCTCACCATGGGAAAATCCGTACTGAAGGCAGACAACCCGCTAAACCATCTTTCCAATCGGGAAGTCGATGTGGCCAAGTACCTCGTACAAGGATTGGGTATCATGGATGTATCCAAGGCACTCAACCTTAGCACGTCTACGGTAAGCACCTATAAGACAAGGATTTTTGAGAAGTTGCAGGTTGAGAATATCGCCGAACTGATTGAAAAATTCCGGTTACATTCGGGCGCCTGAGATTTATAACCGGTCAATCGTAGTCACGGCAATATTTGCCGCCGCTGGCGTTCTCAGCGGAGAACCATGCAGGTAGCTATAACCCAGATCTTCTTGAAGACCCCAAACCATGGGCGCTAGGAACTTTACGGCAGCCTCATAACCTTGTACCGTTGCTGCAAGGTTACCCGTATCTTTTGAGTTTCTGGCTTCATTCTCTATCTCAAACGGCCCATGAAATCCCTTTTCGAATAGCTTATCAACGAATGCCCGCCAATCCATGCTATCCGAACCACCGAAGCCGGGTAACATGGCCTCGTAATGGTGTCTGTCCCAATCATTGGTCGGGATAGCGACCCCCGCCCGTTTCGCCAACCCAGCGTCAACAAGCTGCATGGGATACATACCACCCCAGTCAACACGCGCTTCGGTCTTAAGGTTCCGCGTCGCTTTTACATGGACACGGTGAACGCGCGAGATGTCAGTCTGCGTGACCACGTCTACCGGGTCATTATGTTGCCACACATCGTGGGATGGATCGTATATCTCCCCATGTGCCCGACTTGGTATCACCTCATACATCAGTTTGCGTGCCGCAAGTACTCCGGGCAGGTTATTATATGTGGTGGTATAGGAAGCGGATCGCCAGCCTTCCATCGGGCAATTCTCATATAGTATGGTTACGCCCAAGTCTTCCGCATACCGGATGATTGGAGCGAACACCCGACGATATTCATCGAGGTTCTTTTGAAAGCCATCCGCTTGGTTACCGAGTTCATGGTTGTAACCCACAAAGGTTCCTACCTTAACGTCATTGCCATCACCGCCGAGCAGATAAGCTATCCTGATTAACTTAAGCAAGTGGTTTTGGTTTCTTACGCGTTCTCCCGGGTCACCGCCTATCATATTTTCAAAAGCCCCCAATGACAAACGTAAATTGGCCATATTGAAGCGATCAATAAGTATTTTTGCGGTATCTGGCGTAAAATTATCGTAGTCCAAATGGGTAGCGGTATGGTCCTGCCTGCTTCCATCGCGCCTAAAAACGCATAAATCGATACCTTGTGCACCGATCTGCAAGGTAGTGTCCACGAGGTCGGGCAATGTTAATTTGTCGAATGCGGAACTCATCACCCATATGGCGCTATTTCGTTTGTTGGTCATCTCGTACGTTTGTCTGGAGCGATTATACAAAAAATAATAGATATGGTAAAGTGCTTCCTATCTTAAAATCGCCACCGATCCGGTTAGCGACTGTACCAATATATCCGAAGATAATGTATAGTAGTAAGTGCCACTCGGCAATGGCGTACCGTTGTGCCGGCCACTCCAAGGCACTGTATACCCCCTTGACGAAAAGACTAGCGTGCCCCAGCGGTTGAACACCTGTAAGACGGCATTCGGATAGTTGGCGAGCCCTTTGATTTCCCAGTCATCATTGAAGCCGTCGCCATTGGGGGTAAAACTGTTGGGTACCATGAGATCATTTAGCACGGTTACGGTAACGCTCTCAATTTTTTCACAACCGAAAGCATTACGGGCTGTGAGCGTGTATGTCGTTGTTTCAACGGGCGATGCGACGGGATATTGCGCATCGTAGTTATCCAAACCGGGTTCATTGCTCCAACGGAATTGCGTTGCATCCGTTTGTGGACGGAGTAAGATAGTTTGGCCACGAAGCATGACGACATTCAGCATGGGTTGGAGATGTACCGTGTCATGGACGGTGATGGTAGCCTGTGATGGTAGTTGGCACAATACATCCGACGGTGGTGAAAAGGTGATGGTATGTTGCCCAACACCAGCGACAGCTGGGTAGAAGATACCGTCGACCACTCCGGTCCCGCTATAGACCCCCACCCTACCGTCATTGATTATCTCGCCGCCTGACAATTGTAAAGGCCCGTCGTCCGCACATACCTCGGGTTGGACCAAAGACAATGTCGTCCGTATCGTCTCCGGCACCTCGATTTCGAAAATATGGGTAATAAAACGGTCGCCGCAACCATTGATCGCCTGTCGGCGCAAACGGAAAACACCGGTCCGCGGGGGGTTGAATTGATAGGTAAGCGATGTTGCTCCCGGTATATCAACGGGTTCGTCGGTGGCGGTACCGAGCTGCCACTGGTAGGTAAGGGGACCTGCACCCGTACTGATGTATTCGGCGGGGTTCAATAACATTGACTCATCGCTACATATCGCCCCCCGTTCATCCACGTCCGTGGCGCCGGCCTGCTGGGCAAGCCTCGCGATACGGATAGGCTCGGAGGAAATCCGGCATAAGGGTTTATCAAGATTAGCGGTACTGGCCGCTGCCGTAAGGCGGTACCATTGGTTATGCGTGGGCATGATGCGCAACGCGTTATCGCGTTCACCGTCCATGTCCCGCCAAGCGGTATCCTCCCCTTGGCGGGTTTGCCACTGGAATACCGGTTCCCCGGAGTAGCTATCGTCAGCGGCGATGCTTCCCGTAACTACGATGTGCTCGGTATCCCTATCGCAAAAAAACAGGGTATCCACCTGTTTCAACGTTTCGTCCATCGCGAGCGAAATCGGCGGGCCACAGGGCGTGAATTGGACATCATCGATAGCCAGATCATTGCCGCAGCCACCTGGGTTGTCGTTGATGAGAACCAAGTCAAACTCGGTTTGACTACCTGTGTCAAACTCAAATCCATATTCCTGCCATCGCGGCGAGGATGTAGCATGTATATTGCTGGTAATATCTCCTAGTGAATTCACTTGGTTTCCATCTATATCCTCAATGACAAAACGCACGTTGGGTGGTATCGGGTTCCCGCCGCACTCTTCTACACGGTTGGCGTTCGCAATCCAAGCGCTGAAACGGAAGCGGGTGTTTTCACATAAGCCCGAGACCCGGATGCGATAGAATTCGCCTGGATAGTCATCGGCGTTAAAAATCATCATCAGTCCACCTGCGTCACCCGTGTGGTCACGAAGGTTGTGCCAAGAGGCAAGCCCTTCATTTACATTAGACACCAATTTGTACCATCCCTCTCCTTGCGGAGATTGGCCCGGTGGGATGGCATCATATGTGGTCGTCCCTCTTCCGATATCGGGGTCATCAACGGTACCAAAGGTAATATTGACAATCGGATCGCCCGACGAGCCGCATTGCGCATGCCCCCTGGTAGCAAAAAATACGGTAAGGAACAGTACCGTCATTCCCTTGAGGTAGTATATTTGCCTATTTACCATGCGATCGTCGGACACTTCGGCCCCTTTTGGTTATTGAGATTGATGCCCAGTACGATTTCATGTGAACCTAAGGAATGCTGCCTCAGGTCGGAGTCGATGAAATCATACGCATAGGCGACATTTAGGGTAGCGCTAATGAAAAAACCAGCCATGGCTGCGACACCGTCTTGGTGCCGCCAGCTAAGTCCGGCCCAAAAAGCATCAGCCACCTGCCCTTTCAGATTGATGTCGTACGCTATCGGCGCAGGCCGAACAAACTTCAACATCGTGGATGGGGTAAGGTAAAATTGGCCGAACTGGAAACGATAACCTGCCGTCGCAAAATAATGTCGCTCCATTGCCAGGGCCAGCCGATCGCCAGCGGAGGAGCCCAGGTTGTTTCCCAATAGGTTCTGGACCGACATACCTATATACACATCTGTTGAATAGAACCATAGGCCGGCGCTAAGCGCGGGGGTCAATCGCCGGAAATCATCATTCCCATAACGGGGATCGCCGGAATCCACGAGTTGTACCTTTGAAAAATCGACACGCTGGTATTTCATGCCGGCCCCCATTCCGAATGACAGTCGGTAAGTTTCGTTAAGTCGTAGGTGGTAGGCGCCGTTCAACTCAGCAGTCGACAAAGAAAGGGGGCCGGTCTGGTCGACAAGGATCTTGGCTCCCATCCCCATATTGCTTTTCCGCCCGTCCCGCTTGGGGATGGGCGCATGCAAAGTAGCATATAAGGTTCTGGGCGCATCCGCAATACCCGTCCACTGTGACCGGGCTGACAGCTTCAGGTCAGCATATTCCTCAAGCCCAGCCACAGCGGGATTAAGCACGAAGTTATTCGCCATATACATGGTATAATGCGGCTGTTGCTGGGCTGCCCCTGCGATGGGCAGGCAGGCCAAAAACAACAAGAGCATTTTTCCATAATTTACCACCGCCTTTATTAATTGGAGGTACGAATATAAGAAATTAACCAAAAAAAAAGCCCTGAAATTCAGGGCTTTTTAGCTATTTGACGGGGTCAAACAGTATGCTTATTTTGCATTCTTTGCATCTTGAATCTCCAAGCGGATTGCTTGAGCCAGGTTCTTAACGTCTTGCAGGCCCTTTCTTACCCGGGTACCGGCCGCGTTGTTGCCTTTGTTGAAGAATTTGTCTGCGTCCCCATCTAATCCTTCGATCAAACTCTTAAGCTCATTGAATTTTTGGATACTTGCCATAATAAATACTCCTTTTAGTTTTTAAATTAAATAAGTTAATAATCTACAGTGCGTTAAAAGTAGAATCTTTTTTCGGAAAAAAAAACTTTAAAACACCCAAAACAGGCTTTAAATGCACTTTTTTTTCCACATCGTCTGTTCTACAACAACGACTAGGCCGCGAACAAATAACACATATAACTGACACACAGACAAATAACCGAAAAACATAGCCGTAGGATCTTACTATTTTCCAAGTGAATCCAGCCTATTATTTTTGTTCATTTTTGTACAGAAATCACTCGGGTTGTAAAGAAACAACCTGTTTATAATCGCCAGCCTGCAATTTTCCACTAACCGCCGTAAATGCATCCAATGTATATTCGACGTCCTCTGGGGTATGAACCGCTGTGGGGATAAGCCGCAATTCTATCAGGCCTTTGGGGATAACCGGATAAACCACTATTGAACAAAATATGCCGTGCGTTTCGCGCAGATCGCGGGTAAGGGCAGTGGCCTCGTGCAAATCACCTTTTAAAAACACCGGGGTTACCATTGTATCGGTAGCGCCGATATCGAATCCCCGCTCTTTCAGTCCATATTGCAAAGTCCGGGCAATAATCCAGAGCCGCTCCCTGAGGTCGGGGCTGTTCTTCAATAACTCAAATCGCTTTTTCAATCCGATCACCATCGGCATGGGAAGTGATTTCGCAAATGTCTGCGATCGCATATTGTATCGCAAGTAAGTGATCACATCTTTGGTAGACGCCACGAATGCCCCGATACCGGCCATTGATTTGGCGAATGTACCGAAATAGATGTCGATATCCGCTATGCAATCTTGGGCTTCATGTGTGCCGGCACCCGTAGGTCCCATCGTCCCGAAACCATGTGCGTCGTCAACCAGCATGCGGAATGCATACTTTTCTTTCAGGGCCGCAATCTCTTTCAGTTTACCTTGGGCACCCGACATGCCGAATACCCCTTCGGTAATCAACAATATCGAACCACCGCTCACACGGGCCAACTTAGACGCTCGTATCAGCTGCCGCTCACAGCTTTCGAGATCATTATGTTGGTACACAAAACGTTTTCCCATGTGCAGGCGCACCCCGTCTACGATGCACGCGTGCGATTCAGCATCGTACACGATAATATCGTTGCGATCCACGAGCGCGTCTATAATGGATACCATCCCTTGGTAACCATAATTGAGTAGGAACGCATCTTCCTTGCCAACATAACCAGCCAGCTCTTGCTCTAGTTCCTCATGGTGAATACTATTGCCCGACATCATCCGGGCACCCATGGGATATGCCATACCGAAGTCGGCAGCCGCTTGGGCGTCCACAGCCCTAATTTCGGGATGATTGGCCAGTCCTAAATAATTGTTCAGGCTCCACACCAAATGTTCCTTTCCGTTGAATAACATCCGGGGTGCGATTTCACCTTCCAGTTTCGGAAACGAAAAATAACCATGTGACCACTCGTAATGTTGGCCTATTGGCCCTAGATTTTTCGCTATTTTATCAAATAAGTCCAATATCGATGTTGCGTTATTAAGTAAGACAAAAATCGTTGCAAAGATAAACTTTAAATCAAAAGCTACCAATATGTATAGGTAGGGGCGATCCGGAAACGCGGCCCTAATTGACACAAAATTTACATTATAGCTCCCCTAAACACACAAAAACTGCTTGATTAGGCATCCCCACCAAGCAGTTCGTTCGTTGTGATATGAAAACCGAACACTCGAGAGGTGCTAATCCACGTTATCGTGCAAAAACGAATTATTGGGCCTGATTTCCGTAATGCCCTCTTCGGTAGACAGCGTAAACCTCGACACTTGCGATTCGGACGAGTGCGGCACGTCATCCAGTGCCATTTGCTTGCGCCGGTACGCGGGTTCCGTTTCCAGTTCCTGCAAACCATTGGCGGATTTCAGTTTCATACTCAATTCTTTCAACCGCAGGATACGTTCCTTGGTTTTCAGCAATTCCTTCTCCACATGTTCAGGCGTTTTATGTTCATCGATCCCTCGACCAGCCTCTCCTTTATCCTCCGGAGTAGCGGCTTCCACATCGTCGTGGGTTATCTCCTCGCCAAAGGTGGTAGGCAATTCAAAATGGAAAGCAGACGATGTTGTTTTCACCTCATAGCCATCGTTGGGTGTATGATCACTCTCCGTTTCTTTAGGCTCTTCGGTTTCAGGGGCTAGTGTGTGACGGATAATGCCATCTCGATCTGGCGTATTATTGCGCAATTGCGGTTTTGACGATGATGTACTGAACAGGTCAGCCTGTTGTGCGGTAGAATGGACATCACTCCGCTCAATAACGGGCCTGACGACAGGTGTGGCTGCTTCGGCAGGATCATTATCCCTTAATACAAACTGATTAATGGGTTTAATATATGGCGTCTTGGGTTCTTCCGGAGTCAGGGGGATTTCAACGCGTTCGTTTTCTTTTTCTTTTATCCGTTCCTCTGAGGTTTGGAATCCGGTTGCGATGATGGTTACCGACAATTCATTTTCGAATCCTTCGTTTATACAGTTGCCCCAAATCAAATCGGCCGATAAACCGGCCTTGTCTTGGATATAATCGGTAATGATTGTCACCTCATCCATGGTTACTTCCTGTTTTCCAGAAGTAATATTGAGCAAAATGTAACGCGCGCCTTCAATCTCGTTATCTTTAAGCAATGGCGACGCCAATGCTCCTTCGACTGCACGCAATGCCCGGTCTTCGCCTTCGGCGACCGCATTACCCATTATGGCCACGCCACTATCATTCATGACGGTCCGTACATCCTTGAAGTCTACATTTACATATCCTGGGATGGTGATAATCTCAGCAATGCCCTTCGCCGCTGTGGTCAAGATGTCATCGGCTTTCGCGAACGCGGCGGTCATGGTAAGGTTACCGAAAATATCGCGTAACCGGTCGTTTGAAATAACCAGGTACGAATCGACGTATTTCGTGAGCTCACCCAAACCGTCTTCCGCCTGCATACGGCGTCTCTTGCCTTCAAAAGCAAAGGGGGTAGTAACGATGGCCACGGTAAGGATACCAAGCTCTTTGGCCGCTTTTGCGAGTACAGGGCTGGCACCTGTGCCCGTACCGCCTCCCATGCCCGCAGTAATAAATAGCATTTTGGTATTGGACCCCAACATGCGCTTGATATCTTCGATGCTCTCAATGGCCGAATTTTCACCGACACTGGGATCCGCCCCCGCGCCCATCCCTTCCGTAAGGCTGGCGCCCAGCTGCACCTTGTTCGGTATGGAACTCAACTCCAATGCCTGTGCATCCGTGTTGCAAACGATGAAATCCACACCGCTGATTCCCTGTTTATACATGTGGTTCACCGCGTTTCCGCCACCTCCACCTACGCCAATTACCTTGATAATTGCCGATTGCTCCTTTAACATTTCAAACTTAAAAGACATATTTCAATCGTATTTTGCTCCAACAGAGCGTGATACAAAACTCATTTCGATTCAATATTCGTAGTGTAATAATAGCACTTTTTACACAATGGTTTTCCACAATTGTTAACAATGTGGAAAAAATAGCGGTTGTTGAAAACTATCGCTTGCCCAGGTACGATGCGTCATCAATTTCGTTGCCGTCTTTGATGATATCCTTAAACCATCCGAGCAATCCTGTTTTTTTGCTCTCGCGTTGGGCTATGTCCTTGATAGACATGCGGTCGGCTTTATCCTCATCCAACTCCTCCTGCTCTTCTTCCGCTTGTATTCCTTTGATCAGTAAACCGATACCTGTAGCATACAACGGGCTTTTCAGTTCATCATAGCTGGTTTTGGGAAGCACTTCATTTTTCGCTAGGTGTTCATTCGGGAACCCGACACGGCAATCAATACCGGTAATGTATTCAACCAGTTGGACAAGATGCTTCAACTGGGCTCCGCCACCGGTAATGACGATACCTCCGATCAGCTTGTTCTCATAGCCCGACGATTTAATTTCATAATAAACGTGCTCGATGATTTCTTCCATTCGCGCTTGGATGATATAAGCGAGGTTCTTTACAGAAATCTCTTTCGCTTCCCTGCCGCGCAATCCGGGCACACTGATTACTTCGTTTTCCTTGTTTTCGTCGGCAAGTGCCGATCCGAAACGGATTTTCAGCAGTTCAGCTTGGTTGCGCAATACGGAGCACCCTTGCTTGATATCTTCGGTAACGATGTTTCCGCCTAACGGAATCACGGCGGTATGGCGAATGATGCCTTCGTGGAATATAGCGACATCGGTGGTGCCACCGCCGATATCGACCAGCACTACGCCCGCATCTTTATCTGCTTCGTCGAGCACAGCTTCCGAAGAAGCCAAGGGCTCGAGAATCAAATCTTGCACCTCCAACGACGCGTTGTCGATGCATTTCTTGATATTTTTAACGGCACTTACAAGCCCGGAAATGATGTGGAAATTGGCTTCCATTCGACGCCCTGCCATACCAATGGGATCTTTTATCCCTGGCTCATTATCGATGGTAAACTCTTGCGGCAATACATGGATGATCTCCTCCCCCGGAGGGAGCACCAGTTTATACATGTCTTCGATGAGCCGTTCAATGTCCAATCGGTTAATCTCACTGTCATCTTTGCGCGTAAGTATTCCACGGTGCTGGATACTTTTGATGTGCTGGCCCGCAATACCGACATTGACGACTTTGATGTCTACATTAGACTGGCCTGCTGCTTCTTCGACGGCTAACTTGATACTGTTTACGGTCTTTTGGATATTGGCGACCACCCCGCGGCTTACACCGGATGATTCCGCTTTTCCTACCCCAAGAATCTCAATTTTGTTCGTGCCACTACGCCGGCCCACGGTGACGCATATTTTCGTCGTACCAATGTCAAGCCCCACGATGATTGGCGAGTCCTTTTCCGTTGTTACTTTTGCTTTCATAATTATTGTGTATTGTTGCTATTTATTGAATTTGATGAGTTGAATCCGGTAAAATAATGATGTCATCGGGGTCGAAGTGGGCACTCCGCTCGCAGATAATCTGTCCCGCGTATTTGAGGTTCACCGACTTATAAGCATTGATGCCCGTTTTGGGAACAATCCTGCGGTAAAACAACAGCAGCTTTTCGAATTTTCGATCCAGCGAATCGGCATTGCCCAGGATAATCTGTTGCCCACCAACCCGGGGCACCAGTTCAATATCGTGGTGTTCATTGACATAAAGTTGTACCACTTGGCTGCTCCATAGACTGTCTGCGCTGATGTATTGCGCTATTTCGAAAACATCTCCCACCAGCTGGCTCTTCGTGCTGTCGAGTTTGCCGTCGTAGGATTCCGAAATAAAACCATTCACGATAGGCACACGGGGCACATATTTGGGCGAAACGGGCATCTTGTGGCCTTGCCGGTCGATATAAAAATCGGGACCGCCGCGATTGATAACCCTGACCACTGCTTCCCTTTGCTTCACCCGAACGGTCAATAACCCATCCATATCGGTTGTTACAATCGCCGAAAACACATAAGGGATCTGCCGCAGGTCGTTTTCGATTTGATGAACAGGAATACTTTCCAAGGTGCGGCCTTCCAACTCGCCGAATTTCTCTACTAAAAGCGCGGCGATGTCCTTCTGTTCGATGAACGATTCGTTACCCAACAGGATCACCCGCACCGCGGTACAGGCTTGTTCCCTGCTTTTGACACCAATAAAACCCATAAGCATGACGGTACCGGCAAGCAACACGGCTCCTGTTACCCCGTACATTACGTTGCGCCAATTCAAGCGGTATGTTAGGATGCTACCCATGTTCCAATATGGCCTTCAATGGTTTTACCAATAAATCAATATCTCCTGCACCGACCGTAACGAGCAATTCGGGGTGCATGTTGCGCACATACATTTTTATGTTTTCGGGGCTTAAAACATGCTTGTCATCGATAGCTACTTTCTCGAGCAGCATCCGCGAATCGACGCCTTTTATCGGCATCTCCCGGGCCGGATAGATTTCCATCAAGAGCAGCGTATCCACGGTGCTCAATGCTTCGGCAAAACCAGCGGCAAAATCACGCGTCCGGCTATACAAATGGGGCTGGAAGATAGCTGTAAGCTTCTTTTTGGGATACAGCTTCCTCACTGCCGCAAAAAAGGCCTTTAGCTCTTCGGGATGATGGGCATAATCATCGATATAGATCGTATCCGCTGTTTTTACAATATACTCAAACCTGCGCTTCACTCCAGCAAACGACGATAGGGCATCGGTTATTTTGGCCATTGGGATCTTCAGCAGCTGCGCAACAGCGGTTGCCGCTACGGCGTTCTCGACATTGTGCTGTCCGGGCACGCCAAGCTTTACATCCGCTACCTTACCGCCGTTATAGACGTAATCAAAATAAAACTCCCCGCGCTTCACTCGGACATTATCCGCATAGGCGTCGGCCGCCGTTGTTGCCGAATAATTGATGTCTGCTTCGAATGGTAGGCCTGCTTTTATGATGCGCTTCCCTTGCGAATGTAATTGCCCCAGGAACAGCCTAAATGATTCATGGAGTTGATTTTTGTCGCCATAAATATCCAAATGGTCGGCATCGGCCGACGTCACCACCGCGATATCAGGATACAAGGTGAGGAACGATCGATCAAATTCGTCCGCCTCCACCACCATGATGTTGTTATCCGCAAAGAGCACATTCGTACCGTAATTCGTACTTAACCCGCCTAAAAAGGCGGAACAGCCAAAACCGCTGTCCGTTAGGATATGTGCGATCAATGCCGTGGTGGTGGTTTTTCCATGGGTACCGGCAACAGCAATGGTAAACTTATTTTGGCTAATCAGCCCCAGCACCTGCGACCGTTTAAACAGGGTATGGCCCAATTCCTGAAATTGGTTGAGGATCCCCAGTTCGCTTGGCACGGCAGGTGTATAAATAATCAGGGTGTGTTCATCGGCCGATTTAAACGCATCGTTGACCAGATCGAAATCGTCGATGTAATTTATGGTTATGCCTTCGGACACCAGCCGGCGGGTCAAATCGGTTTCTGTTTTGTCATATCCCCCCACCAGACAGCCCAAATGGCGGAAATAGCGAGCGAGGGCACTCATACCGATGCCGCCGATTCCGATGAGATACACTTGCCTGATGTTATTTATATTCATTGTCGTTCCTTTTTGCTATTTGCTTGTTGCCTTACATCCCCATTTTTCCCCGCCAGCTTTAACACTTCCTGTGCAATTACTTCGTCGGCATCCAATACCGCCAATTTCTTTAGATTTGAGCGCAACGTTTCAGCCGCTTGCTGATTGATCAGTAAATCCAAGGCGGTGTCAATCAATTGTTGCGGTGCTTCCGAATCTTTCACCATCAGCGCAGCGGTCTTCTCCACCAATGCCTGTGCATTTTTTGTTTGGTGATCTTCGGCCACATTCGGCGATGGGACCAATATTGTTGGCTTGCCAACAACGCAAAGTTCAGCAATGGTGCCTGCACCGGCCCTGGCGATGATGATATCCGCAGCGGCGTAGGCAAAGTCCATGCGCTGGAGGAAAGCTGTCAGTTTCACTGCACCGTCGTATTTCGTACCCATGGCTTTCCGTAGTGCATCATAATAATAGGCGCCACATTGCCAAATTACTTGCACATCGGCGGCAAGTAGGCGTTCCAACCCATCCCTCATGCTCTCATTCAATGTGCGTGCGCCAAGGCTCCCGCCGGTGAGAAGGATGGTCTTCTTATCGGGCGACAATTCCATTGAAGCCATCGCTTCGGCGCGTTTATGTTCTATTGCCACGGCATCACGGCGGATGGGATTGCCGGTAAACAAAACCTTCTCCTTCGGGAAAAACCTGTCCATACCTTCAAATGCAACACACACCTTGTCTGCTTTATGTGCCAGCCGCTTATTGGTGATACCGGCATACGAGTTCTGTTCCTGAATCAAACACGGCACGTCCATCCGCTCCGCAGCGTGGAGTAATGGCCCTGACGCATATCCACCTACCCCTACAGCTACATCGGGCTTGAAATCACGGATAATACGTCGTGCCTTGCGGATACTCATGTATAATTTAAACGGTAGGGCCAAGTTCTTCCAAAGCGACGCCCTGTTGATTCCTTGGATATCGAGGCCCACAATTTCATATCCCGCTGCCGGCACTTTTTCCATTTCCATTTTCCCATTCGCCCCGACAAACAACAAGACGGTGTCGGGTGCCAAGCGTTTCAAGGCATTGGCAATGGCGATGGCCGGGAAGATATGACCTCCTGTACCCCCACCACTTATAATGATCCGTTTTGCCATTGTCCTTAACTCCACCTACGTTATCGATACGTTATCAACTCATTGCCGGAATTTCTCCCACAATCACCTTCTTGTTTTGGTCGCCTGTCTTGCCAACCGTCTTCATCTCGTCGATATTACGGCTTACACTTAAGATAATACCAAAGGCCAGGCTGGTAAATAATATGGATGTTCCCCCCATACTCACGAGGGGTAGCGGAACACCGGTCACGGGCCCCAAGCCGACAGCCACCGCCATATTACCCAACGCCTGCAAGGTAAGGCTGAACCCCAGGCCGGCGGCTAACAATGCCCCGAAGGCTTTGGGGCTTAAGGTTACAATCCGTATACACCGGAACATCAACGCTACATACAACGACACCAATATTACACCTCCGATGGTGCCGTATTCTTCGACGATGATTGCAAAGATGAAGTCGGAATACGGATGGGGCAACACATTCCGTTGCGTACTATTTCCGGGACCTTTGCCAAATAACCCGCCGGATGCGATGGCAATCTTGGCATGGTCCGCTTGATATGATCTATCATTATCCGCTTTTTCGCCGCTGAGATAGGTTTCTACACGCGACATGTAGGTTGCCCGCCTCGGCCCCAGCGCCACAACCAATACCAATAGCACGAATACCCCCAGGCACACATAGGCAATTTGCTTGATACTGATACGCCCAATAATCAGTAGCAACACACTCACCCCAAACAACATGAGCGCCGTGGAAAGGTTGGCCGGTGCAATCAGGACGAATATCACACAAACCGAACCCATGATTGGCAGGAATGCCTTTTTGACGTCCTTGATATTCTCCTGCTTTCGGGTCAGTGTCCGTGCAAGGAACGTAATCAATGCCAGCTTTGCTAAATCAGAAGTCTGGAATGTCTGGTTAATCACGGGGATCGTTACCCATCGACTTGCCTCGTTTACGGTGTTTCCGAACAACAATGTGTAAAGCAACAGTGGAATGGTGATGATCATCAAGATTTTGGAGATACCGGCATACCAACGATAGTCGAGCAAATGCGAAAAATACATCAAGGCAAAACCGCCGAATATGAGCAGGGTGTGCTTGATAAGGTATACTTCGGTGCCTTTCCCTTCTTTGTAAGCTAACGTACCGACGGAACTATAGACCGCAAGCAGCGACCATACCGATAGGACGATGATGATGATCCACAACCATCGGTCTCCTTTCAATTTTGAAAATGCTTGTTCCATTTTTTCTTCCATTTGAAAATTTAAAAATGCAGCAATTCGACTTCAAATCGCTCTATCTTCAAACCAAATCATAAATCCATCACAGCCTCTTTAAATTGGTTGCCCCGGTCTTCGAAATTCCGGAACCAGTCAAAACTCGCACAAGCCGGCGAAAGCAATACGGTATCGCCTTTTTGGGCCAAATGTGACGCCATCTCAACGGCATCCCGCATGCTGGAGCTGTTGACGATCATCTTCGCATCATCCTCCAACGAATCGTATATCCGAGAATTATCTTTGCCGATACAGACAATTGCCCGCACTTTAGCCTTCACCAAATCGCGCAGCATCTCATAATCATTGCCTTTGTCCACGCCGCCCATAATCAACACCACTTGTGGGGCAAAGCTCTCGAGGGCATACCAAACGGCATTTACATTGGTTGCCTTGGAATCATTGATATAATTGACACCGGCGATACACGCCACAAATTCAAGGCGATGCGGAATGTTTTTGAACGAGCCCATGCTTTCCTTCATTGAAGCGTTGCGTAGTTCCTGGGCCTTGGCTACTAATCCTGAAGCCATATTATTGTACACATTGTGTTTACCCTGAAGGGAAAGTTCATTAATATCCATCGTAAATCTATCTTGATTTGGTACGTTAATTACAAGTTCATTGTTGCTGTTCCGGTAAGCTCCCGGCTCTGTCTTTATACTGAGGCTGAATGGCAGCGCTAGTGCTGCAGTGGGATGCTTTGCCAAGGCGGCCATCGTAATGGGGTCATCGGCACAGTAAATAAAAATGTCGTCGGGTTGTTGGTTTCTAACGATACGGAATTTCGACTCCACATAATTTTCCAACTGATGTTCATACCGATCCAGGTGGTCCGGAGTAATATTGAGCAGCACTGCCACATCGGAACGGAAATGGTACATATCATCCAGCATAAAGCTACTCAGTTCCAACACATAATAATCAAACTGCTCGCGTGCTACCTGCCACGCGAAGCTCCGCCCGATATTACCAGCTAACCCGACATTGAGCCCGCCTTGCTTTAAGATGTGCCAAGTCAGCATGGTGGTGGTTGATTTCCCGTT
>NZ_JBMQOC010000050.1:0-46305 GCF_053550995.1 Parapedobacter sp. | reverse complement strand
GGCAATGTCGCTACCTTTGCCCATGGCAATGCTTACGTCTGCAGTGGCCAGCGCCGTACTGTCGTTGATGCCGTCGCCCACCATGGCTACCGTTTTGCCCTGCCGCTGCAGCTCTTTCACGAAATCAGCCTTGTGCTGTGGCAAAACTTCTGCTTTGTAATTTGTTATACCCGTTTGCTGGGCTATGGCTTTGGCCGTAGCTTCATTATCGCCGGTGAGCATGTACAATGCAATGTCCATATCCTGCATTTGTTTGATGGCCAATATGGATGTCTCCTTTATCTTGTCGGAAATGGCCAGTACGGCGAGCGTTTGGGTACGGTCTGCGAACCAGATGACCGTTTTCGACGCTTTGCCCCATTCGTTAGCCTGTTCCTGTAATTCGGCGGCAACGGAAACATTGTTTTCAACCAACAGCCTTTTGTTGCCAGCAAAATAAGTCTTGCCCTCGTACATCGCTTTCACTCCCTTGCCGGTAAGGCTTTCAAATGCAGTTAAATCCACCGTCTTTGTCTCGGCTAGATGGCTGGTCACCGCCTCAGCCAACGGGTGTTCGGATTGTTTTTCCAAACTGAATAGGATCTGTTTTGCTGTGCCGTCGCCGTTCAACCATTTAGCACCGGTCACTTCTGGCTTGCCTTCGGTAATCGTTCCGGTCTTATCTAGCACCACGGCATTCACCTTTTTGGCCAATTCCAGGCTCTCGGCGTCTTTAATGAGTATTCCATTTTCGGCGCCTTTGCCCACGCCTACCATGATGGCGGTGGGAGTTGCCAGCCCAAGCGCACAGGGACACGCGATGACCAATACGGTGATGGCCGCCAAAAGCCCGTGTACAATCCCATTGTCGCCACCAAGTACCACCCACAGTAGGAATGTAAGCACGGCAATGCCGATGACAACAGGGACAAAGATACCGGCTATTTTATCGACGAGCTTCTGCACGGGGGCTTTGCTGCCTTGGGCATCCTGTACCGTTTTGATAATCTGGGCAAGCATGGTTTCCTTGCCTACTTTCACCGCTTTGAATAGGAAACTTCCTTTTTGGTTGATGGTACCCGCAAAGACTTTTTCGTCCGCTTTTTTAAGAACCGGCACCGGTTCGCCACTTAACATGCTTTCGTCGACGTATGAGCTGCCCGATAAGACCATCCCGTCTACCGCAATCTTCTCGCCGGGTTTAACGGCAAGTATGTCGTCGACGCGCACATCTTCGATGGCGGTTTGTTGTTCTTGGCCGTCGGGCAATACCAATGTTACGGTTTTCGGTTGTAGGCCCATCAATTTCTTGATGGCCGACGATGTGTTGCCTTTGGCCTTTTCTTCCAGCAATTTTCCGAGCAGTATGAACGCAACGATAACCGCTGCAGCCTCGAAATACACGTGGGCTTCTAAACCGCGTTGATGCCAGAACTCCGGAAGCAGCATGTTGAAAATGCTGAATAAATAAGCAATGCCTGTACTCAAAGCTACCAGTGTGTCCATATTGGCCTTACCGTGCTTGGCCTGCTTCCAAGCATTGCGATAGAAATCCCGGCCCAACCACAGCACTACGGGTGTGGTAAACAACCACATGATTTCATTGGCGTAAGGCATCGTCATGAAAAACATGCCGATAGCCACTACGGGAAGGGAAAGAACGATAGCCCACGTGGTTTTCTGTTTTAATGATCGGAATTGTTTTTCATGGATCGCTTCCAAGGTTTCCTGCCGTGTGTCCTCGCTTTCAAGGAGTAAATCATAACCCACCGAGCGGATGGCTTCCTGCAAAGCAAGTGGGGTAGTAAGGCTTGGTTGGTATTCTACCGACAGCGTCGCCGTTGCAAAATTAACCGATGCATCGATGACCCCTGCGGACGATTTCGCCATGCTCTCCACGCTGGCCGCGCAGGATGCGCAGGTCATGTTCAATACCGGGAAGGCTTGTTTTACTGAGTTTTTATCTGCCGTTGATGTTGCCATTGCTCTTGCTTTAATTGTACCCTACAAAGGTGGCAACTAAATCCATGCAAGTCGTTGTGGAATTCTGGAATTGTTTTGTAAGATTTTATACCTTATCCAACGGTTTTCGCCTATCTTCTTTGATTTTCTTGAAATGGCTTGGAGTGAGCCCGGTCACCTTTTTGAATTGATTGCTCAGGTACGCTACGCTGGAGTAGTTGAGACGATGTGCAATCTCGCTTAGGGTCAGTTCATCATATACCAATAGTTCTTTCACCTTTTCGATTTTCTGGGCGATGAAATATTTTTCGATGGTGGTGCCTTCCACCTCAGAAAACAGGTTGGAAAGGTAGCTGTAATCGTGGTTGAGGGTGTTGGTGAGCATATCCGATAGGTTATACTTCTTATCGCTCTTTTGATGATGCACCAGATCAATGATTACCGTTTTAATCTGTTCGATGATGCGGCTTTTTTTGTCGTCGATGAGTTCAAACCCTACGGTGGTCAATGCGTTCCTCAATGCGGAAGTTTCGTCGCCGGATAGCGGCCTTTCCAGCGAAACCTCTCCTAATTTTATATGTGTAGCATTTATGCCAAGTTTGTCCATCTCGCCCTGTACCACCATGATACAGCGATTGCAGACCATATTTTTTATGAATAATTTATTCATCGTCTTATGCTTATCAAAGGTATGAAAAGAATGCGATAACAACCTTTTACTTTCGAGTTGTTAACGGGAAAAGCGATTAAGCACCGTGCTGCCGAACAGAAAGACGGTATGTCTCTTAAAAAAAAGGCCTAAAAAGCGGTCTGCTGGTAAACGGTGAAAATGCCCAGGGAATCGATGCCAGGATAATCAGTAGGCCAATCGTGTACCCGATGGCCATGGTTTTGAATTTTTCGCTGTCGATGACTTTCCGTTTCGCTTTGGCCGAACCGACCGTAATGATCACGATAGCAACGACCATCATCAAACTGTGCTCCATACCGAAGAATCGAAGATCCCGTTGATGAACCGTGTCACTGAAACCCTTTAGGAATTGATTGGAAAACGGACTGATTATGTAGAGCCACAGACCGACGATCAGCTGGATATGGGCGATAGTGGCTGTCCAATGCCGCAGGGCATTGTCGAACCGCGAGAATTTCCGTTTAGCGAACCATCCATGGTAGGCGTAACCAACCGCAACCAACAATGCAGCCAGCACGAGCCAGCGGACCAATGAATGAGTTGCCAACAGCGTAGGATACATGTTTGTAGGCAATAATACGAAATTATTTTCGATTAGTTGGGTAGGTCGTCGGAGTGGTTTTCCCAATCTTTAAGGAAGTGTTCGAGTGCATCCTCACTGATTTCCAGCCACTCCATTGCATCTTGATACCAAGCCTTCGCTTTTTCGAAGACCTCGGGAAGGTCGTCGGTGACGTAGCGGTGGACGATAAACGTCAGCTTGTCGATTTCTCCATATTTATTTACGCGATCCCAATCATAACGTGGCTTGATTGATTCCAGCAAGGGGTTGCCTGAGCGGACCAATTCCAATACGGTATGAGTAGGGAAGTGGAAGATGACCACCCTCCCCCGCAACGATGCTTTTCCGGGCGTCACTTCCGTCAATAAGCTAAAATCCGGAATTTCCAATCCCATAGTTCGATCTTTAGTCATTGCGATCAATCTTTTCATTTTATCGTATGCCGTACAATCATTTCGGGCGATCTGGCCGAAGACGTCCGTCGCTCATACACCCTCCCCAAGTTTCGTTGCCCCGGGTTTGGTCAAGCCGTGGAATACCACGAACCCAATAGCCGAAAATACCACTACCATTAAACTATATTTGCCCATGGTTGTTCACTTGTCGATGTGTATATACGAACCAACATCGGAATTAGGTGATTGTTTTCGCGCTATCCTTGTGCTTTTCATGGATGACTTCCGGCAAGGCAAGCGGGATAATACGGGTGTCACAAATCCCCCTGCATATTGGCGCAATTGACCATCTCGAATAGATGGTGGAATGGTTAGATTTGAATCTTATTAATCTGTTGGTTTTAATTATGATTGCCATGAATCAAAATCCCAATGCAATTTGCTGGTTCGAAATCTATGTGGATGATATCGAAAGAGCTAAAAAGTTTTATAGCGAAGTGTTGAAAGTTGTGTTTCAGGATGTGCCTTCTCCAGGGGACGCCGGAGATTTCAAGATGTCTTTCTTCCCCTCCGACCCCAATCCCGAACGGATGGGTGTGGGCGGAGCGTTGATACAAATGGCTGGGGCGAGGGGCGGCGACTGCCAACCTACCGGTACCCTCGTTTATTTCCCTTGCATGGACTGTAGTGTCGAAGAAAGCCGGGTCGTAGACGCGGGCGGTCAGGTGCATAGATCTAAATTCTCCATCGGCGAATATGGCTATTGTGCTATCTGCCAAGACACTGAGGGTAATTCGTTCGGACTGTATTCCATGCAGTGACCGATGGGTAGGCGGCGGTGGATATATGATAGATATACTTGAAAATTAGCAACAAGCAATGGAACCGACGTTTGAAGGGATGAACATCGTGTTAAAGATTCCAAAAAGCAAGTATGGCAAAGCCATTGAATTTTACCGCGACATCCTTAAACTCGAAGTTGAGGAGAGGCCGATTGCAAACACGGCGGTTTCCCGAGCCCACCGAGTGAAGTTCGGTTATCATGCACTTTGGTTAGACTGTGTAGATAATTATACACATAGCGAAACGGAGGTGCGATTGCCTATTTGCTTCTTTTAGAAAATAGGCATGAAATGAGGATTGAACGTCACTGCCGCAGCAAGCGGCTCGTTCGCGGCGAAGTAGAAAGTCCGTACCACTTGCCGCCCTACGGCGGCAGGAACGGCGTGACGTAAAGCAGGATAGTGCGGTATGGTTGCTCAATTATTGTATCTATATTAGTGATATTATGAGCCACTACACTATCAAGAATTTAAGCTGCATTTTTTTATTTCTGTTTTTCCAAATCGGGGTGCTGACGGCACAAGAACGCGTAAGCGAAAAGCCTATTGAATACCCCCGATTAACAGCCGTCCCCACCGGTAAGGAAGTACGGCAATCGCCCGATCCCTTGGTCCATTACCGATGGGATCATCCAACGGCCACCGATGGCTTGGAAACATACACGTTACCGCCGGTTTCGATCACAGCGGACAGGCCAAATGCGGTTACTGTTCGTAATCATTCCGCGTTAACCGTTACCGCCCCTTGTGATATCATGTTTGATTTCGGACAGGTCAATGCCGCTTGGTTCGAATTCGATTCCCCGGGTTTTGACGGTGAAGTCGAAATGAGCATCAGTGAATTCAACGAGCCTGCGGTGTTCAATGCCGGATCTCAGCACCCTAAAAAGACGGCGACACCAATGAAGCATGGTCAAACCTTCAGGCTCGAGCTGAACAAAGAACTTTATGAAGGCGTTCGTTTTGGATGGATACGCATCCGGTCCCTGCGCGAACCCATGGAAATTAGATCTCCGCGACTGGTATGCCAGATAAAGCCCACGAATTATAACGGTAGTTTCGAAACCAACGATACGTTGCTGACGCGGATATGGTATACGGGAGCATACACCGTAAAACTGAACCTCTTGAAAGATCACTTCGGCGCCATATTGATGGAGCGGAGTGATAGGCATTCGTGGACGGGCGATGCCCATGCATCGCAGGCTGCAGCGATGGTTGCGTTTGGTAATTTTGACTTCGTAAAGCAAAATATCAGATACACTTCGGACCAATACAATGGGATTGCCAGCTATTCTTTATATTGGGTATTGAGTTTAATCGATTATTATAACTATACCGGCGATAAAGCACTGATGGAAGAGATGCTGGGAAATGCATGTGCAAAGCTGGATACTGCTTATAAACGTTATGGTACAGACCTAAAACTCGCATTCTATGGGTGGGACGAGCGATTGGGTGCGGGGTTCGAACATCCGGAGATTTCAGAGACCCATAACGCTTATCACATGCTTTGCATCCGTGCTTGGAAAGAATATTCCGCTAGTATGAGACAGATGGGGAGGGACCAGCTTGCTGACAAATATCAACGTTATGCGGACGAAAAAATCACCACGTTAATCAATGATAAAAGTTGGTGGCGACGCTTTGGGCTTCATGCTTCGGCGGATGCGATAAATGCACTATTCGTTCAGGAAAATGAAGAACAGTCGATTTGGCGAAATGCTTTCGCTGATCGGATGCAGCGACTTTCTTATTCACCTTTCAATCAATATTTCATATTACAAGCCATGGCTCGCATGCAACGGCACGCCGAGGCCGTTACCACGGTGGATGACTGTTGGGGTGGCCAAATAAGATATGGGGGCACAACGTTCTTTGAAGTTTTCAGGCCCTCATGGAATGACATTTCAAAGCCGAATGATGCACCCATTAACAATCAGTGCGGGTATACGAGCCTTACACACCCTTGGAGTGCAGGCGTAACCAAATGGCTGACCGAGGAAATCCTCGGCATACAACCATTGTCGCCGGGCTTTGAGACCTTTGCTGTTAAGCCCTTCCTTTCGTCGCGGATTACGAGGGTAAAGGGCGACGTGCCAACACCGAAGGGTATTATTTCGTTTTCTATCGACTCAGAAACGGGTGTTATCCGGTTGGCTATTCCGCGCGGAACAGTTGGAAATTTAGCCATTCCTAAAGCCGGACGACGGATAAAAAACGTCAGGTTAAATAACGGCACAGACTTGCGCCCTGACAGCGAAGACGATGAATTCGTATATTATGATAATTTGCCATCAGGTAATTACGAAGGCAAGGTATCTTATGCGGGCAGATGGGAAAGTCAACCAGGGGAAGCGTTTCGGTATGCGGTAACAACCATAAAGGAGGATGTGTCGACGGGCGGTGATTGGAAAGCGAACTACGGCACCCAGGGGCATCTGTTTTTCAACTATTACGACAATGCGGTGAATGATAGTTTGGTACCCGCGTTTGTTACCGGTATCAAACTAAACAAAGCGTTTCCCGTTAATTGGTCTGTTGACGCCAACGACCATCGGGCGTTAAAGGTAGAAGATAAGAGCCATTTGGGTGCTATTTATACGAACGACCCGCATGCGTGCATGCAGACCATGACCATCGATATCAAGACCGAAGGTGAATTCTCGACCAACTTGTCGTTGTATTTCGTGGATTTTGACAAACAGGGCAGACGATCCGCGATAGAAATTTTCGATTTAGACACCAAAGAGCTGCTAATGCCCGTGTACATGGTGCGGGATTACAAGGAGGGAAAATATGTTACCTTTCCAATTGACCGCTCTGTGAGGATACGTATCAATCAAGTTCGCGGTGTGAATGCCGTTTGTAGCGCATTGTTTTTCGATTAGCTATTTCGCACCTCGTCTCACTTTTTGGAGCCTGGAATTGCCTCTAATATTAACGTGTTAATCTTGGGTTCCCTTGTCTGGATTCCGGTTCGGGTGCTTGATTTTCGAGTCGTCTGCCACCGCCCCCTCGTCATCGAGGAAGCGATTCCGTATCTCTTTTTCTGTTTCGGCACTGTTTACTGCCGACGCGTCCCTCAGGTTGTTGCCTTCTTTGCCCCGCCCTGCGGGCCGGCCCTTGCGCCGGATGTCATTTTCATGTCTATCCGTTCCCATAATCGTATGAAATAAAATTCACGTTGCCGTTGCTTTGTAAAGCCCAACAGCTGCGGTTTCGATTTGTTTGCGGAAGATGGAATGATACGCTGTCGAAACAAATTTTGCACGATTGGTGTTAGCACTTTAAATTAACGACGATGAATCCCGATACCGATGAAAAAACGACGCTTCGCTGGCAGAGAGACGGCGTGCTAACCAGTGTATGGCAAGAACACATAGGTTATCCGTTCGAAAGCCAGGAGCGCCGTTTTGCCAATCAAATATGGGACGTAGCCATTGTGGGTGGAGGTATAACTGGCTTGTCGACCGCCCTTCGCTTGCAGGAGGCCGGCAAGCGTTGCATCGTCATCGAAGCCCATCAGATCGGGTTTGGCACCACGGGTGGCACAACGGCACACATCAACACGATGCTCGATACACCGTATCATACCATCGAAAGCGATTTCGGAATCGAAAGTTCGAGATTGGTAGCAGATGCAGCATGCGCCGGGAGAGACCTCATCGCGCGAAACGTATCTGCTTATCAGATTGCCTGCGATTTTGAATACAAAGAAGGCGTGCTGTTTGCTCAAACCGATGAGGAAGCGGCCGCATTGAAAAAGATATACGAAGGTTCCCTACGGGCTGGCGTAGACGTTGCCCCCGTCAATGAAATACCGGTGCCGTTCAGTTTCCGTATGGCCATCAGCTACCGGATGCAGGCGCAAATCCATCCGTTGAAATACCTGCTGGCGATAGCGCAGGCTTTTAAAGCGGCGGGGGGCACGGTCGTGCAACATACCCAGGTGTCAGGTTGCCAGCGGCACCAAGATGCACACCACTTAGAAACACCTTTAGGCTCGATTCGAGCAAACAACATTGTTTATGCGACCCATATCCCACCGGGCGTGAATGTACTTCACTTCCGGTGCGCTCCTTATCGCAGCTATGTGTTGGGCGCGCAACTGGCAGATGAAGCGTACCCGGGTTCTCTTGCCTATGATATGCAGGAACCTTACCATTACTTTCGGACGCATTTGCTGGATGGTAAGCCATACCTCATTCTTGGTGGAGCCGACCACAAAACAGGCCATGGTGACCCCGAGATATCGTTCCGTGAATTGGAAGCATACTTGCATAAGTATTTTGACGTAACATCGGTCGACTATCGATGGTCTGCGCAGTTTTTTGAACCGGCCGATGGTTTGCCTTATATTGGCAAGTTGCCGGGTGGCGACGAAGGCACTTATGTGGCTACCGGATTTGGCGGAAACGGGATTTTGTTCGGGAGTTTCTCAGCCGTACTGCTTTCAGACCTGATTCTCGGCATCGAAAGTCCTTGCGAGAAATTGTTTTCTCCCTTGCGCGTTAAACCGGTGGCTGCATTCACAAATTTCGTAAAGGAAAACGCGGATGTGGTATACCGGTTTGTTGCCGATCGATTAGCAATCGAAAAGCTAGAAGCCATGGTGGAATTGGCTCCGGATACCGGAGCGGTTGTCAATTATGAAGACCAGCGAGTTGCGTTATATAAATCACCGGAGGGCACGTTAAACGCATTAAATCCGGTTTGTACACATGCTGGTTGCCTTGTTGCCTGGAATAACGCCGAGAAAAGTTGGGATTGTCCCTGCCATGGCGGCCGGTATGACATTTCGGGAAAGGTGCTTACCGGTCCGCCTCGGAAAGATCTAGAAGTTATTCCTTTACATTAGCTGTGCAGCCATGGAAGTAGTTTATTCGTCAGAATTGGCGGTCGCCGCTGTATTCAGGAAATGTAGGTTAACGACGTCAATAACATCATAGATGTCGAATGGTTTCCGCACGTAAGCATCGGCGCCGCATAATTCGGCAATTTTGTCAATATTTTGCACCGCAGAAATAAGGACAATGGGGATGTGGGCGGTCTGCTCGTTGGCTTTCAGTTCGCGGCACAAGTCGCTTCCCCATCCCCAATTGAGATTCTCGTCAAGCAAAATAAGCCCAATGGCATACTGTTTCAACTTCTTTGCGATCGATCGACCACAATCGGTGATGACTTGGTAATCCTCAAACTGCATAAACTCAGCCACCACTTCCAGCATATCACCGTCATCTTCGACGTATAATATTTGTTTTTTCATTTGAGATGGTGTTTTATCTAACTTTTGCATAAAAAGGTAATATCGATAACATTCCCGACAACGGCAAGGCTGTTGGCGTAGGAAATACATAAAAGATTGAAAATTGTTTTTAATATTTTAAAATAAATCAGGTAGCGAACAGACCTTTCTTTACCATATGATTAAAAAGGGCCTAGCTGCCAAAGCTAACCCTTTCTTTTTGGACGGGTATGAAGCGCCTTTTAAAGTCGTTTAAATACGAACCGTCCAACGATAGAACGATTAAAGTACCGACCCTTTGACCGGGCTCCCATCAATCCGGCATGTACCGAGGGGGGGTACATCGTAATATACGTAAACCGCCCCTGTTTGGAAGGTGATTTTAAGCGTGTGCTCGTCTTCGTTATAAGCGATATATTTGATTACACTTGATGGCATTGCCCGCAATCTCCTGAAAGGTAACAATCCATGGCCGAGAATGTTAAGCCCTCCGAAAGGAATCCGATTCACTAAACAAAAGTTCAAGGCAAGTGTTGACTCATATATATATGTTAGATTAATAAATGGAGGATTTTATGGTAAGCAAAAATCAAAATGGCAACATGCCCAACGGACACCTTCACGAATTGTTTGTGGATGAACTGCGCGACATACTGGGCGGTGAGCGACAGTTGTTGAAAGGGCTGAAAAAGATGGCGAATGTGACGAAAAGCGAATCGTTGAAAACCGCGTTCGAGACCCATTATTCGGAAACCGAGGAACACATCAGCCGGCTGAAGCAAGTGATGGAATCATTGGGGTTGTCGGCACGGGGAAAGAAATGTAAAGCAATGGAAGGATTGCTGGCGGAAGCCGACGA
The DNA here is from genome assembly GCF_053550995.1 of Parapedobacter sp. Taxonomy (NCBI): domain Bacteria; kingdom Pseudomonadati; phylum Bacteroidota; class Sphingobacteriia; order Sphingobacteriales; family Sphingobacteriaceae; genus Parapedobacter; species Parapedobacter sp. The sequence goes on along the minus strand of NZ_JBMQOC010000050.1, from coordinate 35,767 downwards.
AATCATAGAAAGTTTTGAGGGCGATGAGTCGTTGGATGCCGCATTGATTGCCGCCGCACAAAAGGTAGAGCATTATGAAATTGCATCTTATGGCTGCTTAGTTACCTATGCGAAACTCATGGAGCATAACGAAGCAAAAGAGATTTTGGGAACCACGCTGAACGAAGAGAAGGAGACCGACGCGAAACTTACGGACATCGCCCTGTCGGAAGCGAACGTAGCGGCTTGACCCATATATCTGGCTGGTTTTCGCGAAATGCGGTACATCAACAAGGAAGCCCGGCTATTTAGCCGGGCTTCCTTGTTGATGGGTACCCTCGTATGGAGGGAGCGTCGTTTTTAGGAGGGTGAGTAAGATTTTAACTTTTTCTTCAGTTGCTGGCGTGCCACATGAATGCGGGTTTTGACCGTGCCAATGGGAATTTGGAAATAGTCGGCAATTTCATGGTATTTATAACCCTCGTAATACATGGAAAACGGAGAATAGTATTCGTCAGACAGCTTTGATAACGCATGCTCAATATCGTCCATCACAAATTTGCCCTCTGCGTTATTGCGTAATGAACTCTTATACAGATCTGATGATGATATCGTATCGGATTTGAGTATGATGGAATTCGTCTTCACCTTCCTCCGATAGTAGTTGATGAATGTGTTTTTGAGGATGGTATAGAGCCAAGCCTGGAGATTCGTGCCAGCTTTGAATTTATTATAGTACGAAAACGCTTTTAACATGGTGTCTTGGTCAAGGTCGTGTGCGTTTTCCTCGTCGTGTGTGAAATACAGCGCATAGCTGTTTAACGAATTTACCTCTTGTACGACCTTGGTGTTGAACTCAATCTTATCCATAATCCATCGAATTTATCGTTTATGATATGCTTTTGCAATGTTTTGCAGCTGCCGACATAAGACACTCGTTCAATGAGCGCCCCGGCATGGCGCTGATAAGAAAGAAACTTGGATGATACGCTGAAGTTAATCGAAATTTACAATCCTATCACAAATGAATTCAAAGAAACAATAAAGCACGTAATCGTTTTTTCCATAGGTAATTGTTTCTCCATAGCTGTAATTTCGTTGCTTTTTTATGATGGACCGTCTGTTTTAGCGTTATTCGTAATTGTTTTGCATTTATGCTAACAGGACAACGGCTATTTTTGTTTGAAAAAAATTAAAATAATTTTCAAGCCCCCTCCGATTTTTAACCGAGCCCAGTCATTTAAACGTATCTTAACGGTAATATATTACGTTGTACTGAAAACATCACCCGCTAATCTTTTCTTATTGCCGGTGGGAGATGGTCCACGTCTTTCTCTGTCTCTTGTTCTTCTACGTGTACCGCAAACTCCGCTGGTACCATCCGGCGGCCGCGGAATTCAGTGTAAGCCCGGGTGAATGAAGCACCAATATAGAGAATGGCTGCGGTGTAATATACCCAAAGCAAAAGAATGATAAGCGAGCCTGCCGCACCGTAGGTAGATCCTTGACCGGTGGTCTGGATATAGAAACCGATAAGGAAGCGCCCCAGCATGAATAGCAAAGCAGTAAAAATCGCACCGGCGCGGACATCCTTCCATTTGATGCGCACATCGGGGAGAAATTTAAAGATTACGCCGAACAGGGCACTGATGACCATGAAATTGATAACTGCGTCGAGTGCAATGGATAAATATACGGCCAAATCGGAGAGTAAGCGCCTCACATAATCCATAAATACCATGAGGAGCCCGTTGATGATCAGGGAAACGATTAAGAGAAATCCCAGCGATAAGACAAGCGACGAGGATAGGAGTCGATCCGTGATTAATTTAACCCAGCCACGTTTGGGTTTTGGTTTGATTTCCCATATTCTGTTAATGGAATGCTGCATGTCTGAGAATACCGTTGTCGCGCCAATGAGGAGTGTCCCGATGCTGACGATGAATGCCAGCGTGTTGTCCTCGTTGACCTGTATATTTTGCAACATGGTTTCAATCTGTGCCGCAGCATTGTTGCCTACGAGTCCGTTTATTTCTTCAAAGATCTTTCCTTCCGCAGCTTCCTGACCAAAAAAAAGCGCCGCGAGTGAAATCGTCAATACAAGCAAGGGTGCTAATGAGAAGACCGTGTAGTAGGCCAAAGATGCACTGAACTTTAGACCTCTTACATCCATAAAAATGGTGAATGTATTTTTCAAGAGGATCAGCCACCTGTGAACAAGACCTTTTGACTTCATCATGTGTTACCGGTTAACGTTCTCTGAAATAAACCGCGAATACGGCCGATGCCGCGATGATCATTCAATCAGCTTACCCGTTTCGTATTGATAGCCTTTACCCATTCCCGGTGTTGGCAGCGCCCGCATCGGTGCTGGCCAATTTCCAAACGGTGTAGCGTACCGCAGACCACGCAGGCGTACAGGCCTTCTTCGACGATGGTGTCCGAGTGTTTACGGTATGCACGGGGCAGAATGGGTAGACCGTATTTTACGTCTTCGTTGGCATAGAAGAATACGCTGAGATTTCCTCCGGTTTCGAGGATCGCAGCGCGCACCTGCCCTAAATGTTCCACGCCCTTTTCGCGAAGTTCGGCAAAAAATTCCTCTTTGGAAAGGCTGTCCTTTTCGTCGTCCTTGATCGTCATGACACTATCTTCAACGATATACACGGCCTTGCCTTCAATTAGTTCCTCTAACCTATTGCTTTTTGCCGTCAGCCAGGTAATCAATCGGTATAAGGCAATCGCCGTAACGCATACCAAGAGGGTGGCCAGTAATGCTACGTCGTCGTAGAACATGGCGTCGCCCGCTGCGGAGCCTAGGGTAAGGATAATGGCCAGCTCAAATATGGAAAGTTGACGTACACCGCGCTTGCCCGATAACCGTAGGATGGTCACGACGACTAAGAACATAAAAACGGTGCGGAAAAGGATTTCCAGAGCAAATGAGCGATCTAGGTCATGCAGAAAGATTCGATTCCAATCCAATGTGCTTTATTATTAGTGATGTATCCACACTATTATACAACTGACGGCTACAGATGTTTTCCTATAACAGGTCCAACAATCGGACAAGACATCTGTTAGCGTAAATAAAAGAAGCCGCAATAAAAGCAGGCTAATAAAAGACTTAAGAATAATCGTATGGAAACATTAACGGCAAAACAATTGGAAAAGGCCCTTGGTTATGATGAACCCCCTGTTTTTTCCCTATATATGCCCACTCACCGCACGCATTCCGATAATGCAACCGACGCACGCGTTTTTGATCAGTTGATCCAACAGTTCGAACCGCTTAAAGCAGCATATGCGAACGACGAACGTGTTCAGCGCATTTTCGGGAAATTTGATGCGTTGGCAACAAATTGCCAATTTTGGCAGCACGCAAAAGATGGATTGGTCGTGTTTGCGACAAGGAATTCATTTGATGTCTATCGTTTGCCGAGGTCGGTCCAACCACTGGCGGTTGTTGCGGATTCAGCACATACCAAACCGCTGTTGAAATACCTGCAGGCAAAAGACCGGTACCACCTCTTGGTGCTAACTGCCAACACGGCGCAGCTTTACGAAGGCGACCGCTACCAATTGGATGAGGTCGATCTTTCGGAAGACGTGCCGGAAACAATGATGGATGCACTGGACCATGAAATGCGCGATTTGCATGCTACACTTGCTTCCTATCAGGCCGCCACCGGAGAGAAATGGGGGGTTGCCCAAAACCATGGATTGAAGAAAACCGACATTGATAACGATATCGAACAGTTTTTCAGGGCGGTCGACCGTGCGGTTATAACCAAATATTCCGTACCGTCCGGTTTGCCATTAATGCTAGCGGCACTCCCCGAACACCACCACCTATTCAGGCGAGTAAGCCGTAACCAGCGTTTGCTTGAAGAAGGCATAAAAGCCAATGCATCTGCAATGGACAAAGACGCTATCCGGAAGTTGGCTTGGAACGTGATCGAACCTGATTATACCGCCCGACTGGAGGGGATCATCGCCCAGTATCGACATGCCGCTTCCCAAGGATTGGGCACTGATCAGATTGCCGCCATTGCCAGAGATGCCTATGATGGGAAGGTAGGGGCGTTGCTGCTCGAAGAGGACCGGATCATCCCCGGACGGATCAATAACCGGACAGACATCTTTTTTGGTGGGGGGGAATCCGGTCATCTGACAGATGACGTGTTGGATGATCTCGCCGAACTTGTGCTCGAAAAGCAAGGAGAAGTTTGGATTATGCCGAAAGACCGGATGCCTGCTTCGACGGGCGCAGCATCGATCAATAGGTTTTAACATACGGGCGTCCGTTATGCCTGGAACGAAGCCTGCCGAACGAGAAACATTCGTCTCCAATCACCAGGTTCGGTTGTTGTGGGGCGGCAGGGCCTATTTCGACCTGCTCCTAAAGCTTATCGGACAGGCACGTGAAAGCATCCATTTGCAGGTTTATATCTTTGAATCGGACGCAACCGGCGACCGGATAGCAGAGGCCCTTATCGGTGCCGCGGCAAGCGGGGTTGCGGTATATGTACTGGTAGATGGGTATGGATCGCAGCGTCTGCCCAAAGCATTTGGAGCTCGCCTTAGGGAAGGTGGTGTGCATTTTCGGGTTTTCGAGCCTTTGCTACGAAGCAGGCATTTCTATTTCGGTAGGCGGCTACACCGTAAAGTGCTGGTGGTTGATGCCAGATATGCCGTGATAACCGGCGTAAATATCGGCAATAAATACAACGACCTGCCTAGCCAGGCCGCTTGGCTTGATGCGGCCGTATGTTTAGAAGGAGAGGTGGCTTCGCATTTGTGTAACGCCTGTTTGATGACGTGGAAAAATTTCCAATTCATCAAACGTTTTTCGGAGAGCTGCCGGCCAGCCCAAACAGCTATCGACTTTGGACAAACACACCGTTGCGCCCTACGTATGCGCCGTAACGATTGGGTGCGTCGCAAGTATGAGATTAGCCGGACCTACCGGGAGATTTTTCACGATGCCAAGGAAGATGTTATCTTGCTTTCCAGTTATTTCCTTCCCGGTCGTGCCATGCAAAAGGACATTGAAATGGCCGCCAATCGGGGCGTCCGCATCCGCGTAATTATCTGCAGCCGGATGGATGTGCCATTGGTTAAGGATGCCGAACGTTATATGTATGATTGGCTGTTGCGCCATGGTGTTGAAATTTATGAATACCGAGGGAATATGTTACACGGCAAGTTAGCGACTTCTGACCGGAAATGGATGACTGTCGGTTCATTTAATATCAACGACTTGAGTGCCCGGGTCAGTATTGAACTAAATATCGATCTGCGGGGCGAGGCCGTGGTACGGCAAGCTATCGTCGAAATGGAGAAGATCATCGCGAACGATTGCGAACGGATAACGCGTGGGAACATCAAGCTGAAAAACAGCATGCCAGCCCGCTTTGTGAGGTGGTGGGCGTTCCGTGTACTGCGCGTGCTCTTTTTCCTGGGCACCTTTTACATGCGGCAGGAAAAGCCCGAATAGCGGTGATCTAAAATTTTTGAAACAATAACTCGCAATCGATTGTCAATAGCAAACACACCCAACGATTGGGTGCGTAACAAAAAGGTTTAAGCAAATAAAAAGGAAACATGATGGAGCAGATGAAAAAAACAGCCGAAGTGTTAAATGATCTCATCAAGATTAACAACGACCGGATAGCAGGATATGAAAAGGCCATCGCCCGATTGCCGGCTGCGGACGTTGACTTGAAAGCCCTTTTCAGCGGTTTGATTGAACAGAGCCAAATGCTGAAAGACGAGCTGCAACAACATATCAGTGCCTGGGAAAATCGGGTAGATGATGAAACCACGGCTTCAGGAAAGATTTACCGCGCTTGGATGGACGTCAAACAGACGTTTGCATTAGATGATCGGAAAGCCATTCTCGAGAGTTGTGAATATGGTGAAGATGCGGCGCAAAAGGCGTATCGGCAGGCCGAAGAGGTAGCCGATATATCAACCGCCGCAAAAGCGCTGATTTCGAGCCAGAAAACTCAATTGCGAGCATCCCATGATCAGATTAAACAGTTGCGCGATCGGGAAAAGGTGGTAAACGACTAGCCTTGAGAGACCATCATCAATTGATAATAGACAGACGGAATTATGGAAAACCTAAAAATAACTGTGGAATGTCTCCGAGATTTGGCGGCATTCCACAGTGAACGAGTGGCCGGCTATCGCACCATGATGGATAGATTAGCCGAAGATGAAGCGTATTTGATTACGTTATTTAACGCGTTTATAGCCCAAAGTAAGACCATGGCCGAGGAGTTGAGCAGGACGGGCAAAGATTGGGGATTGGACGACCTTGATCAATCGGAAGTAAATGGCAAGTATGGGCTTGCCTGGTCAGTGGTCAAAGCTGTATTTTCCAGCAAGATGCCCTGTTACCTGTTAGATAAGTGCCGGTCGGGCGAGAATGCATTGCTTATTGCCTATCATTGTATTGAAAATACGGGCGGGTTAGCCGAACCGATACGTCTGCTGATTAACCGGCAAAAACGCGAAGTTATTGCCGCGAGGGACTGGATTGCTCACTTTGAGGCACTGCCTAGGCAAGCGCCGCTGCATGAACAGCCGGTAGGGGTAGTGATCTAAATCGCTTTATTCAACACTTTTATTTGTACTTTTTAGACGCCATTGAAAGCCATGCTAGCAATGGCTCTTCACGTGGTGAGGAGGTCTGCCTTACCCTGATTTTCCGAAACGTTACCGATACATTAATTACGGTATTGTGATAAAACAATCGTATTTTCGCTAGTTATCCGGTGAAGAGTAAAAAAATGAAGAAACCACACGCCTGGGTTGATGACCACATCTACAAAGAATTATTCTTAACATCGCCGGTCGCGAGTTATATATGTGACTATGACGGCTACATCGTTGCATTCAACCATGCAGCCGAATTACTTTGGGGCCGGCGGCCGGTAGTAGGTGAAGAGAAATGGTCTGGGGCTGGTTCCATATATTATCCGGATGGCCAACCCATGCCGCCCGAAGCTACACCGATGGCGACAGCGATACGCGAACAGGTAGATACATGTGGGCAAGAATTAATCATCGTCCGCCCCGACGGCGTCCGGCGGGTCACACTCGCTTTTCCCAAGCTCATCCGAACGGGGGCAGGCCAGATAATCGGTGCACATAATACGTTGGTAGATATCACGGAATTCAAACAATATGAAGAGAAGCAAACCCTATTGTCAGCGATTGTTCAGTCATCGGACGACGCGATCATAAGTAAGAATCTCGATGGAATCATCATGAGCTGGAACCACGGTGCGGAGCGGATTTTCGGGTATAATGAGGCGGAAATAGTCGGCAAGTCGATAAATACCCTTATTCCGGCCTATCTTCAACATGAAGAGAACACCATTATCAATGAGATTAAAGCCGGCCATACGGTAGACCACTACCAAACCATCCGCATCACGAAGTCGGGAAAAGAAATACCCATTACGCTGACGATATCACCCATGCGCAATCGGGTCGGGCAAATTATTGGTGCTTCCAAGATCGCGCGGGATATTTCCGATAAAATCCAACGGGAACAGATTATACAATTCCATGAAAAGAAGTTAGAGACCTTACACGCTATCGGTAAGATCATCACTGAAAAATTAGATACGCCCTCGCTCATTCAAACGGTCATCAATTCGACCACCCATCTTGCCGCCGCCGATGTAGGCATTTGCTTTTACGGCATGTCGGATGAACAGGAGCCATCCCGGTTCTCGGTAGCTGCAGCGACGCTTGGGGAAGCCGAAATTGATTTCAGTAAACTGCAACGGAGTGAGGGGCTTATCCATACGGTTTTTGCCGGTGAAAACTCCATCAAATTCGATGATGTTACCGCAGTGCCCCATATCCAGGCGCTCTTCGAATCATGCCTAGGGAAAAGTGCACCCACCATTCGACACAGCTTGGCCATTCCTATCCGTTCAGCCAATAAATTGTTGACCGGGGCCATGTTTTTCGGATATGCGCAGAGCCATGTGTTTAATGCCGCCGATGAGGATATCATTCACAGCATTGCATCGCTGGTCGCCGTGACGTTGGAGAATGCACGACTGTTTGAGGAGGTGAATGTATTGAATCTGCGGAAAAACGAGTTTATCGCGCTTGCCAGCCATGAGTTGAAGACCCCGCTCACCACCACCAAAGGCTACCTCCAAATATTGGAACGGTCGGAGATTGACCAAGTGGGCCGACGATTCCTCACGAAAGCCCTCAAGCAGTTGGAGCGAATCAATGCATTGATTGCCGAATTGTTGGATATTTCGAAAATCGAAGCGGGTAAACTCAGTTTCCACTTTGAGGAGTTCGATATGAGCGAGATGATTTTGGACGTGGTGGAAACCTTCCATTTCAGCAGCCAAACACATACCGTTTTCGTGAACAACATCCATGGCGACTATATGGTGGAAGCCGATAGGCAGCGCATCGAGCAGGTAGTGATCAATTTGATTACCAATGCGATAAAATACTCGCCAAATGCCCATCAAGTACATGTGGTACTGGAGTCTTCTCCATATGACGTGACGATTCAGGTCATCGACGAAGGGATGGGAATGACGTACGATCAACAGGAAAAGGTTTTTACCCGCTTTTATCAGGTCGAAGGAACATCGAAGATGACCGGACTGGGGCTCGGTTTGTATTTAAGTAAGGAAATCATCGAACGGCATGGTGGCCACGTGGGCGTAGAGAGCCAATTGGGAAAAGGATCTACGTTTTATTTTTCCATTCCACGTACGCCGGAAAAATAACCCAATTTATGCATTGATCATTGCCTTAAGTGTTTTGGCGTTTTCCACAGCGTAGCCATGCTGGTCATTATCAAAATAAATGTATACCGTCTTGTCATCATGCTGCCAGGAACGACCTCGTTTCGACCATTCAGATAGGTTCGTATCCGTGTATTTTCCCTCATATTTGTTGCCTGGCCCATGTAGTCTGACGTAGACGAAATCGGCCGTAATTTCTAAGGGTGATAAGTGACCGGCCAGTTCGTATATGCAAAAGGCACAATTGTTCGCCCTCAGGATTTCATAGACCTCCTCATCGTACCATGTTTGGTTCCTGAATTCGAACACATAACGATGGCCATTAGGAAGAGCGTTAGCAAAATCAGCTAAGGCTTCCTTATCCACGCTCCAATAGGGTGGTAATTGGAACAAGATTGGCCCAAGTTTTTCGTCGAGTTGGGAACTTCGTTGAATAAAATCGGTCGTAAATTGCTGTGCACCTTGCAGTTTTCTTGAATGGGTGATAAAGCGATTCGCTTTTACAGCGAAAACGAATGCTGGGGGAACGGATGTTTTCCATTTTTCGAATGTCGTTGCGTTGGGTGTCCGATAGAACGAGTTGTTTAGCTCACCCGTATGGAATGTCTCGCCGTAATAAGATAACCAGTCAGGTTGTTTAAGGTTTTCGGGGTAGAAGTTTTTTTTCCAATGATTATAATGCCAGCCCGAAGTTCCGATGTAGATATTGCCGGTGGCCATTTATGCAGTATGGCTGGCGATAGCTTCGCCAATTTCCGCTACGGTATCATCAGGCAAGTCACCCCACAGTTGCACCCACTCGCCGGATGGCTCCCGCCGCAATTCACAAATCGATGTGTCATCCTGTAAATGGCACTGGTAAACCGGAACGCCGTCTGTGGTGTGTGCCGGCCGGACAACCAGGCTTCGCCCCGAAAGCGGGCCTTCCGCAATCTCGATTTCAAATATGCCTTCTGATTTTTCCACCATCGATTTGTTAACCGTGAACGTGGATCAACTCAAAACACCTTGCTGCAATGCCATACGGATGACCGTACCGATATCGGGGGCGCCGGTCTTATGCAATAAATTCTCCCGATATTTCAGAATGGTGCGTTTATTGGTGAATAGCTGATAAGCGATCTCTTGATTGGAGTAGCCCTCCAGAATAAGTTTGAGAATTTGCTCTTCGCGTGCCGAGAATTCCAGGGTAATTCCTTCTTTCTCCTTATCCAACGCCGCGATGGATTCCAGCACCTGGAGATACAAGGCGGTGCAGATATAGGTATTTCCATTTAATATGTGCTTGATGGCGAAAATAAGTTCGTCTTTACTAGCCTCATTGATGATGTAGCCGTCTGCTCCGGATTTCATCAAGTCGAGGATATCTTCATTTTGCTCGGAGCCCGATAAGACCAGCACTTTCAATAAGGGCGCGATTTCTTTCAACGAGGTGAGGAGTTGATGCTGTTCGCTTAAAAAGAGGTGATCGACGATCAATAAACTAACGGTAGGTTTTGCGGCTACGGCGCTCGTCATATCTTCTTGTTTGGAAACAATCTCCGCAAAAGTGAAATCGGGCTCTTGATCCAAAAGTGCAATGATACCGTCACGGGCGAGTGATTGAGGAGAAGCCCAAATAATTTTTGCTGAATTTTCCATATGCTTCGTCGTCTAATTTTAAAAACTGTTTTACTTCGTTCGCTAATCGTAAGGGAATACGCTTCAACAGCTAAAAAAGTTTTAAAAATCTTCAGATTTTTCCTCTTCTGCCAACAATCCGTCGGGTTTTTAGTACACCGATGGACGGCACAATAAACGATATGGAGGGCAGGAATGTAACGATTTTTAAGAGGGGGTGCTCCTTGGTAAACCGAGCATAACGGTGACCGCAATGATAAATATTGCTTGAACAATTGCATCCAACAGATAGATTCGGTCGATTTCGCCGTTCGTCACGTAGATGATGTCCATGACGAGAAAACTCAGCGAAGTCGCGTAGCCAAGCAAAATGGGCAAGTGTTGTTTCCGAAGGCTGGTTACGAGATAGGTCAACCCAATGGATGTGGAAAGGAGACCGACCATTTCTACCAGCCAAACATCCTGCTTCGGCCACGTTGCTGTAATGAAACTGGCCATGTTAAGTATAGGCCATATCCCCGTCACAACAAAGTAAATCCCCTGGATGAGGAATGCTATGCCAAGTGCTTTGCTATGGGTTGCGTTGGCCATGGAGTCAATGCCTGTCTTGCTGGTCGTGTCCGTGTGTTTTTACAATCTTGTTGTAGGTGCCCAATAGGAGAAAAGGTGCCGCCCATTGGCCCACGAAGAGTGCTGCGTGCTTATGTCCGGCGCATTTCAACGCCAATGAAACGCCCATTACGGTCAACGCCGCACATAAGAACAGTTTTGACGGCAATTTGGCAGTCTGATCTTCGATTGCCTTGGTCGTTTTTCCTTCTTGATGTTGGGGATTGTCGCTCATAACCATCAGATTACTCCTTTCTGTTTTAACGAAGTCAGTGCATACACAGTGCCAAGACGGCAGGGGCGGAAATCCGCTAGGTGCCTTCGGTTTTATGGCACAAGGTTTTCAGAATTGGAGACACGGCTATGCGGTATTTAGTACACTGGTACGCCTTGGTAGCGCTAATAACCTGAGTTCGATTATTATTTTCGACTCAGAAGTCTAATAGTAATCCTAGGCAAGGCCGCATAGGGTAGCTATTGGACGAGCTTTCTTTCCTTATTCACTTTGAAAGGGCCATCTTCTTCCTGAAAACTCCTCGAAATAGCCCGCTATTCCAGCGTCGTTTTCAGTTGAACCTGACCCTTTCAAAGCGTTCTGAGTCGAAAATAATAATCGAACTCGGGTTAATAGCGGCTTAGGTAAGCTTTTTGCGCTATACCACATACATCAGCAGTTTTCTGTATGGAAATCGAACAGTTCTATGACCGGCTCGAGAATTGGCTTGTCCATCAGGCGCCCCGCGTGTTGTTAGGGGTCGCCATCTTGATTTTGGGGATGTGGCTGATCAGGCTACTCCTTCGGTGGATAAAACGCAAAATAAACCAAAAAGATTGGGATCCTACATTGGAAGTTTTCCTTTCCAACCTGATTGTGATGGCACTCCGTGTATGGTTGATTTTGCTGGTCATCCAAATCATGGGATTAAAAATGACACTATTTGCTGCATTGGTGGGTGCTTTTGGTGTCGCTGCCGGTCTGGCACTCTCCGGCACATTGCAGAACTTCGCAAGCGGTGTGCTTATTCTCATGCTGAAGCCATTCCGCGTGGGCGACCAGATTCTAAGCCAGGGGCAAGAAGGGGAGGTCACATCCATTCAACTTTTCTATACCGTTGTGCTCACGCGCGACTACCGCACGGTTATTGTGCCCAATAGTAAACTAGCCAATGAAGTGATCGTTAACATGAGCCGTGCGGGGAAGCGGCGGCTCGATGTGGAGCTGAAGCTCAAATACGATGTCGATTTCGAAAATGCCAAGCGGGTGCTGACAGCCGAACTCAACAAAGCGAGCGATTTCTTGGTAAGCGATGAATATCTTATCGGCATCAGTGTGCTCGAGCCCGATGGTTACCGCATTTCGGTATCCGTATGGGTAGACGAACGTGGGTATCCCGACACGCGTCTCACGGTGCAGGAAAAATTGTTGCATGCCATCCGGATGCTGGCTTAAATTGTGCGTTTTTCCGAACAATAAACCTACAAAAATAAACAGTGTGTCTGGAATAGTTGATGCATCGGTACCTACCTCCTCGGGCACCCCTGCGAATAGGCGTTCCGTTGGGAGATAATTGAGCGTGGCGCAGTATGTGGATGTATCAATCCAAAAAGGACGAAATGAATACGGATAACAAAAATAAACCACCCATCATTCCACTTGATGTACGGGATACTGACGAAACCAGGGAGCCTACGGGGGAAGACCTTCGGTATAATGAGTCGGAGGATAGCTTCGAACTCGATCCGGAAACCGCCGACAAGGAATACCGTCATCCACAACCCTATAACACGGCCGCCCCTGAAGGGGAAGATGATAATTCATCTTATGACGAGGAAAATCCTTATACGCCGGATGAGTACCGTGATAAACAAAACGATATGCAAGGTGAGTTGGCTGAGCTCGATGGCATGGTGACCGATGAAAAATTGACGCAGTTGGATGAAGTCGACGAGCAGCTAGCCCATACGGCCGAGGATGCCCGTGGTGATCTCGACGCCGAAGGTTATCCGGTTAAGGATGATGCCGGGGGTGACCACAACCCTATTTTGGAGGCTCCGGATGATAGTGAGGGACGAGAACTTGAAGAAGGCGACCAAGACGTTTCGCCAACCGATGAACGGGACCCGCTGGGCGATAAGCAAATCCAATCGGACAACCCTACAGAAAAGGGTGGGTAATTTGGGATAATATAAGAAACGTCATACCCACAATGGCAGGGTTTATTGGATGGTTTGTTGAATAATTAAATGGATGAATACATTATTAATTGAAATGTTATGAAACCTTTGCAATTGATTTGGACGATGGCCATGGTAGCAGTTACCGTGGCCGCATGTAATAACGCGAATAGGCGGGCTGCAGACGACAGTGTGGAGCAAGCCCAGGACGTCAACGATACATCGGCGATGGTCAATGAACAGGATGCCGATTTTGCCGTTAAGGCAGCGGATGCCGGCTTGGCGGAAATCGAATTGGGTAAGCTGGCTATGGAGAAAGCGTCCGACGAGCGCCTTAAGGATTTCGCCCAGCGGATGGTTACCGACCACCAACGGGCTAATGATGAGCTGATGACCATCGCAACGAGTCTCCAGATTACGCTGCCCCCGGTGCTCAGCGAAGACCATGTAGACAAACAGCGGAAGCTTCGTGACAAATCAGGCGATGCGTTTGAAGAAGCGTACATCGATATCATGGTGAAAGATCACGATCGCGTGGTATCGCTGTTTGAAGATGCCGCATCCGATGCACGGAATGTGGAATTGCAGGCATTTGCTGCGAAGACGCTTCCTATCTTGAAAAAACACTTCGAAGAAGCAAAAATACTGCGCGATTCGATTAGTCCGGTGGATACGACCACCGTACAGCGGGTATTGCCGTGATTGATCTATCAAATCACTTTTTCATCAGTGATACATCCTATAGAAGCTGAAGAAACATGCTGGAGGTATTTGAATAATACACCTGAAGTGACCGTTGGGGCTCGTTGGGTCCAGGTGGCTCCACGGGCGTCCAATTCCGCTTGTGTCAATCCCACATCGATGCGGCGGTTCACCACGTCGATGGTAAGACGGTCGCCATTTTGCAAAAGCGCAATAGGCCCCCCGTCGAATGCTTCAGGCGAGATGTGTCCTACAACGAAGCCATGTGTGCCACCCGAAAAGCGTCCGTCGGTAATCAGCGCCACGTCGTTGCCCAGCCCGGCCCCCATAATGGCGGCGGTAACCTTGAGCATTTCGGGCATGCCCGGCCCGCCCCGCGGCCCTACGTAGCGGATGACGATGACATCCCCCTTATTAACCCGTCCTTTCTTCACAGCGTCGACCGTTTCGTCCTCACTGTCGAACACATTGGCGGTTCCTTCAAAGAATTCACCTTCTTTTCCCGTTATCTTGGCTACCGAACCCGCGGGGGCTACATTTCCGTAAAGGATTTGTAGATGCCCGCTCTTTTTCAATGGTTTGTCAAAAGGTCTTAGAATATTCAAGGCATTATCCCAAGGTTTGATGTCAATTAAGTTATCACGAAGTGTTTTGCCGGTAACCGTTATGCAATCGCCGTTCAATAAACCATGGTCCAAGAGAATCTTCAAAATGGCAGGCGTTCCACCACTGTCATGCACATCTTCCATGAGGTACTTTCCGCTTGGCTTCAAGTCGGCGATTAACGGTGTATGGTCACTGATGTACTGAAAGTCACTTAACGTCAATGAAAGCCCGTAGGCGCGAGCGATAGCGAGATAATGCAGCACAGCATTGGTAGAGCCCCCGAGTGCCATCACCACGACCAGTGCATTTTCCAGCGCTTGTGGCGTAACGATATCACGCGGTTTCAAGTCGAGCCGCAGCAAGTTCTTAATGGCGCCAGCTGCATCTACGCATTCCTGTTTTTTTTCGTCGCTTGTGGCGGGGTTGGATGAGCTATAGGGCAATGATAAGCCCAGTGCTTCAATGGATGAAGACATCGTGTTTGCGGTATACATCCCACCGCACGCTCCTGCGCCGGGGCATGCGTTACGGATAATCTGATTGAGCTCTTCATTATCGATGATGCCCGCCATCCGGGCACCATAAGCTTCAAATGTCGATAATACGTTGATTTTTCCTCCTTTGTGGATTCCGGAGTGGATACTCCCCCCATAGATCATGAGCGCGGGGCGATTGAGCCGCCCCATGGCAATGACCGCTCCGGGCATGTTCTTGTCGCACCCCATTACGGTTACCAAACCGTCGTACCATTGCCCCCCCATCACCGTCTCGATGCAATCGGCAATGAGATCGCGCGAGGGAAGCGAAAAGTTCATTCCGCTGGTGCCCATACCGATGGCATCGCTTACTCCGATCGTGTTGAACGTGAGCCCCGTTATGTCGTGTGGTTTCATCGCCTCAACCACGATAGCTGCAAGGTCATTGAGGTGCATATTGCAGGGGTTTCCCGCATAACCCGCACTGGCGACACCCACCTGGGGAAATTTGATGGTCTTTTCGTCCAAACCAATGGCATGGAGCATCGCTCTTGAACCCGGTTGGTCCTCGTTTTCGGTGAGTTTTCGGCTGAATTTATTTAGAATGGTGTCCATTATATTAGCGTGACATGTTAATGGTGAGCAAAACTTTCATTAATCGGGGATGGTTGTGCCACCGGAATCGTTTGATATATAGGCGGCCTCCACCAAACGCATCGTATCATAGGCGTGTTTCACTGATGTAGCATGCGGAGAAGCCGGATTTTCGATGGCACACTGTAGGTCGGCCATGGTGGCTATGAACGCGTCGGGATACCACGCGCCGGAAATAGGCCCTTCTACCCACCCGTCATGGGCGTTATCGGATAAGAAATATTCAAAACGGTCGGCTTCACCCTTCGGGAAATTGATGTTTTTTCCAAGCGTTGCTTTTACGGCACCCTTCGTTCCTTCCCACTTCACAAACGAATCCTGGTGTTGCAATCCGAAATCATGCCCATGGTTGGTGTTGACAAACGCCCGCACGGGTTCTTCATAATCAAATACGATAATCGACCGTGTCGATGCCAATTGCATCTGTTTGGGATGCTGGAATGTTTTAGCGTATAGCCGCTTGGGCATACCTAAGAAATATTTGATCATATCCATGTAATGGATGCTATGGTAGAGCATTTCCATGCGTGGCAGTCCGAAAAGGAAATCCCAAAGCTCCCACGGATGATGGATGTTCATCCGTATTTCCATATCGTGCAATTGACCGATAGCACCTTGGCCAATCAGGTGCTTTGCAGCAATAATCGAAGGAATCAGTTTCATCTGGAAGTTTACACTTGCGGTAAATTGCTTTCGCTCACAGATTTCGATGATTTTTTTTGCGTCGCTGAGTGTTTCCCCCATGGGTTTTTGCATCATGACGTGGGCACC
This sequence comes from Parapedobacter sp., assembly GCF_053550995.1. Taxonomy (NCBI): domain Bacteria; kingdom Pseudomonadati; phylum Bacteroidota; class Sphingobacteriia; order Sphingobacteriales; family Sphingobacteriaceae; genus Parapedobacter; species Parapedobacter sp. Next base: position 19,371 of record NZ_JBMQOC010000050.1, on the reverse strand, counting down.
GTGGGGTAACTGATCCAGGATATCCGCTAATTTAGATGCGGGCACGGCGATATCGAATACCGCGTAGGAAGGTACACGGTCGATAAGTTCCTGCATCGAATCATATACCTCTTTAAGTTCGAATGCCGCTGCGAGCCGTGCCGCTTTTTCTACCTGAATGTCATAGATGCCAAGGACAGGCCATCCTGCTTTTCGGTAGGCGGGGAGGTGGGCCTCTTCCACAATGCCGCCGGCACCTATGACCACAATTGGTTTTGGTCGAGTGGGCATGGCAAAATCGGAAGTTAACGAATAGTTATTCATGTACTTTTGCTAATTTGATAGAAGTTAAGCGCATTGTGATGAAATACCTTGTCGATATCCACAGGCGCGAATGCACGGCATAACGCCCGAGCCGTCTCGTACCACTTTGCATAGGTTGAGGCGAGGGTCACCACTGGCCAGTCTCCGCCGAAGGCAAGCCGGTTGGGGCCGAAGTATTCGATGACCGTGTCTACATAAGGTTGGAGGTCGGCAACGGTCCATGAGTCCCAATCCGCTTCGGTAACCAATCCTGATAACTTACAGCATACTTTGGGGTGTTCAGCTAGCGCTTTGATATGGCTTCGCCATTGTGTAAATGCGTTGGTTCCGATGGCCGGTTTGCCGAAATGGTCGAGGACATAGCGATTATCTGGCGCAGCCTGTACAAGTTGCAGTGCCGCGGGCAACTGATGCGCTTTCACACCGAGGTCAAAACTCAAGTTATGCCGATTCAGGAGGGCCATGTTCGCGATGAATCGTGGGTCTCGATATAAAGAAACAGGCTCCTCCTCGAGCCGGCGAATCCCTTTCACCAGTTTGTTGCCTATAAGTTTGTGTAGCTGTTCCTCGGCGTCCGGCGCCTCCAATGGAAAGTATGGAATGATACCGCGGATGCGTGATTCTTTTTTGGCTAATGCCGTTATGTAGTCCACCTCAGCCAAATATTCAACGGGGAGGCATTCGCACTGTATGAATATCATATCCGATATGGGTATGCCATCCGTTGCGGTTTCGTAATCAGCAAGTCCGAAAGACCGCTTGATCGACAACCCGTCCAACCAGGGATAATGCAATGTTTCCAGATCCCAGAAATGCACGTGGGCATCGGTAACGAATGGGCTATCGTATTTGTCGTCTATCTTGGCCATAAAAATTTCGTTAAAGGTAGAATGAAAATGGTAGTTCCAATGGTATCGGATTAGCAAGTATCTGTACCGTTTTGATTTTTCGGGTAAAGTATGTTGGATTTGTTGTATTTTCGATATTCGATTGATTGGCTATGATGTTTATTCTAGATAATTAGTCAAAAAAGTATATGCTGAACTGCTTTTAATGTAAAGATAATCATGAAACCCATTTATGCCAAGCCCCCGTTAGGAAGCAGAGCTGCTTTTCAAGTGAGAAAGGATTATTTTGATGTGCTCGACACGAAATGGCACTACCATTCGGAATATGAGCTGGCCTTTATCAATTATCCCCATGGCAAGCGTATTGCGGGCAACAGCATGGCAACCTTCGATGAAGGGGATTTGGTATTTTATGGGCCTAATATCCCCCATGCATGGTCACATGAGCCAGCCCCGGGAACGCATACCGAGCCGTCTTATAATAAGGGGCTTTCATACCATGCTGTCGTTGTGCATTTTAGTGCGGATTGCTTTGGGGAATCATTTTTTTCCATTCCGGAAATGAATGCGATTCAGGCTGTACTGAGGAAGAGCACCCATGGCTTAGTGGTGAAGGGCCCATCGCGAACACGGATCGCAAGTTGGATGAACCAACTGGTTGACCATACGGGCTCTGCGCGGGTTATCTTATTGATCCAGATTTTGCAAGAAATTGCTTCGACCACCGATTATGATTTGCTCTCGTCTGCAGGTTATTGGGATAATCTAAACGATAATGATGCGGTACGGATGAGTGGAATTTACGAGTACATCATACAGAATTTCACCAAGGAAATCGCATTGGACGAAATTGCGCGGCAGGCGCACATCTCGCCCTCGGCCTTCTGTCGGTACTTTAAAGCACGGACAAAGCGAACCCTCAAAGAATTCGTGAATGATCTGCGCATCAACCATGCCTGCCAGCTGTTGGAAGAAAATCAACTGAGTATTACCCAGATTTGCTTTGAAGCGGGGTTTAATAATATTTCCAATTTCAATCGCAGGTTTAAGGAGTTCAAGGGGATTACCCCTCAACAGTACCGAACCAATATTTCAGGGATATACCACCATACCAACAAACAGGCCTAAGTAATCGCGGGTACGGTGAGATGGTCAATTTCGTATTGATTGTAGCCAAATCCGTACTGTTTTGGTAAGCTGTTTCCGGCTTACTTTGTCCATATAATTATAATCCTAATGAGTCGATATTATATCATTGATATGGCGTCTGTTTTATTTGAGGTTCCCATTCATGTGTGAAATTCCCATATGGGATTATGAATTGATAACGGTTATGCTGAACTTAATTTAATCTGTATGAGAAAAAATAAACTACTCAAAAACCGAAACGTAATGGTTCTTGTGTGCGTGTTTGCCGTTTCACTGGTCATCGCCGAAAAGGCCCGTGCTTACAGCGGCCCCTTCCATTCAATCCGTCAAGACGAGATTGAGGTGAAAGGTATCGTCCAGGATTCGGTTGGTGCGTTGGCCAATGTGACGATTACCGTGAAAGGGAATTCGAAGGTGGGTACGGCGACCGACGAGAACGGGCGTTTCATCTTGGTGGTACCCGGGCAAGGTGCTACGTTGGTTTTCCAGATGCTGGGCTACGAGACCCAGGAAATCGCGGTATCTCGCAATGCTGATTTAAACGTCACGCTTCAGCCGGCCACCCAGGAGGTAGGCGAGGTGGTCGTAACTGCATTTGGAAGCGTTACCAAAAAAGAGGCGGTCGTGGGCGCGGTAACATCCATTACGCCCGAGGAGCTGCGGATCCCTTCTAGCAACCTGACCAATGCCTTAGCAGGAAGGGCCGCAGGGATTATTGCCTACCAGCGTTCGGGTGAGCCGGGACGGGATAATGCCGATTTTTTTGTCCGGGGTGTTACAACATTCGGTTACAAGAATAGTCCGCTCATCCTGATTGACGGAATAGAATCGTCAAATACCGACCTCGCGCGTATAACGGTAGATGATGTCGCTTCTTTTTCCATCCTCAAAGATGCCACCTCTACTGCCGTTTACGGTGCCAGGGGTGCCAATGGCGTGATTCTGGTGGAAACGAAGAAAGGGAAGGAAGGCCGAGCCAAGATATCGTTCCGCGTGGATCAGGCATTTTCTGCGCCCACAAAGAATATAGAGTTGGCCGACCCCATTACGTATATGAAAATGGCCAATGAAGCGGTGCTTACAAGAGACCGTCTGGGAACCATCCTTTATTCTGACGACAAGATCAACAGAACAGGGCAACCCGACGCCAGCCCCTATATTTATCCGATGAACGACTGGCGTGAAGCGTTATTCAAAGACTATACAAGCAATCAGCGCTACGCCCTTAATGTAAGCGGCGGTGGCGGCGTGGCACGCTACTTTATTTCCGGTGGGCTGAATCAGGATAATGGGGTGCTGAAAGTGGATCCAGTAAATAACTTTAACAGCAACATTAACCTGAAAAGCTATTCGTTGCGCTCCAATATCGATATCGATCTGACCAAGAGCACCATGCTTACCGTAAGGTTGTATGGTAATTTTGATGACTACCGGGGGCCTATCCATAACGGGGAAGATATGTATGCCATGTCGATGCATTCCAACCCGGTTCAGTTCCCGGTTACCTTTCCATTAGATGAGGACCACGCGCATGTGAAGCATGTCGTTTTTGGAAACAATGTGACGCGGAGCAACCGTGGTTCCCTGTACTTGAATCCCTATGCGGAGATGGTGAGGGGCTACCGCGATTGGAATCGCTCCAAAATGATGGCGCAGCTGGAAGTATCCCAAAACTTTGGCGACTGGGTTAAAGGGCTTAATTTCAGGGGGATGTTTAATGTAGAGCGCTATGCTTATAATACGGTTACCCGCTCCTACAATCCGTTTTACTATGAAATATCCAATTATGATCCCTTTACCCAAGACTATTCGTATAATGTGATTAACTCCTCGGCCAACCCACAGCCCGTGGGACCCATCGGTACGGAATACTTAAGTTTTGATAGTAACGCCGACCTCCGGGAAGTCAACGCTAATTTTTACGCCCAGGGGGTTTTGAATTACGATAATATATTTAATGAAACCCACTCCGTAAGCGGGATGCTGGTGGGTATTGTGCAACAGCGCCTCAATTCAGCGGCCAGTACGCTGCTTACCTCCCTGCCTTTTAGAAATACGGGGCTGTCTGGCAGGTTTACGTATGGTTATGACACCCGGTACCATGCCGAGTTCAATTTTGGGTATAACGGTTCCGAGCGATTTTACCAAGAGAAACGCTTTGGTTTTTTCCCTTCCGCAGGTGTTGCATGGAGCATACATAACGAACCTTTCTTTGAAAAGTTGAAGGGTACGGTTAATACGCTGAAGTTTCGGTATACCTACGGTATCATCGGTAACGATGCTATCGGCGAACCTTGGGATAGGTTCTTCTATTTGTCCGAGGTGAATATGAACGCGGTGCCCCGGGCCGCCCGGTTCGGCCGTGATCTTATAGGAGCCAGCAAATACCTCAACGGCGTTTCTGTTTCGCGGTATGCCAACGAAGACATCACATGGGAAAAATCGACCCAACAGAACCTGGGACTGGAGGTGGGGCTGTTCCGTGCCATCACCCTGAATGTGGATCTTTTCAAACAGCACCGTACGAATATCCTCATGACACGGGCTTACATCCCCGCTACGATGGGGCTGTCGGCACCTATACGTGCAAATGTGGGTGAAGCGTCATCGCAAGGTATCGATGCATCGCTTACGGTCAACAAGTCGTTCGATAATGGACTGTTCTTATCGGCCATGGGGAATTTTACCTATTCCACTAATGAATTCCTGGTGAACGAAGAGCCGGTTTACAAAGAGGCTTACCGCTCTAGGGTGGGGCAGAACATCAACCAAGTCTATGGTTATATTGCCGAACGCCTCTTTGTGGATGACGAAGAAGCGTTGAATTCCCCCGGGCAGAATTTCGGTCGCCCGGTATTGGGCGGTGATATTAAGTTTTTGGACGTGAACGGCGACGGCGAAATTACGCAAGCCGACCAAGTACCCATTGGCTATCCTACAATCCCTGAAATTGTGTATGGTTTTGGCCCTTCCGCTTCCTATAAGGGATTCGATCTGTCCTTATTTTTCCAAGGCCTGGCCCACGAATCGTTCTGGATGAATTATACCGCTCCTAGCGCCGATAGGCCTTACGAAGCCATTAATCCTTTTGTCGGCGATAGGCAGGTGCTCAAAGTAATTGCCGATGATTACTGGAGCGAGCAGAACCAGGATGTTTATGCCCTCTGGCCCCGCCTCAGCAATTTTGACCACCCCAATAATGCGCAGTCAAGCACGTGGTTCATGCGTAATGGCAGCTTTTTGCGCCTGAAAACCATAGAGTTCGGTTACACCCTGCCACAGCAGGTTACCAAAAGGATTGGGGCTTCCAGCGTCCGGATCTATTTTAGCGGTAACAACCTGCTTACCATTAGTAAATTCAAGCTTTGGGATGTTGAAATGGGCGGTAACGGTCTAGGGTATCCCATCCAAAAGGTGTACAATCTGGGGGTTCACGTTAATTTTAATTAAGCTTATGAAAATGCTCAACATACAAAAGGTAGCTTTAGGTTTTTTGGTTGCAATCGCTTCTTGCTTTTCGTCATGCACGAATTACCTCGATATCGTTCCCGATAATGTGGCTACACTCGACAATGCCTTTGCCATGCGCGGAGAGGCCGAAAAATACCTGTTCACCTGTTACTCCTACATGCCTCGTACCGCCGATATCAATGGTAGCCCGGCTCTATTTGGTGGCGACGAGGTTTGGGAACTTCCCGAAATTAACGAAACGAGTGTGTACCGGCAACTGGCGGAAGGGAACCAAAATGTAAATAATCCGATTGGTAATTTATGGAGCCACATGTATGCGGCCATTCGGGACTGCAATATTTTCCTCGAAAATATAGAGCGGGTGCCAGATATGGAACCCAAAGAAAAACGACAATGGATTGCGGAAGTAAAAGTGCTGAAGGCTTATTACCATTTCTGGTTGATTCGGATGTATGGCCCCGTCCCTGTTATCCGCACCAATATACCCATTTCGGCCGGTGCCGATGAGGTGAAGGTGCTCCGTGAACCGGTGGACGATTGCTTCGCCTACGTGGTACAGCTGCTGGATGAAGCGAAAGACGATCTGCTTCTCACGGTCGTAGACCCCCAGTACTATGGCAAGATATCCCAGCCGATAGCTTATGGGTTGAAGGCGAAGGTGTTGACCTTTGCGGCCAGTCCACTCTTCAACGGCAACACCGACCAAGCCAGCCTGAAAAATGCGGATGGCACCCAACTATTCAATCAGGAAGTATCCGTAGCGAAATGGCAGTTGGCGGCCGATGCATGTCGTGAGGCAATAGCCATCTGCGAAACCGCGGGCATCAAACTCTATGAACATCCAAACGTTAAGGCTGCATTTTTAATCGGCGATACGATGCAGACCGAATTAAGCCTGCGGATGGCCTTTTCGGAAAAATGGAACTCGGAGATCATATGGGCGAACACGCAAAGCTGGATCAACAGGGTACAGGTACTCGCCTCGCCCGACTGGGCACCCAGCCCCCAAGCACGTGTGTGGATGGACAACCGCTACAACGCGCCTTTGAAAGTGGTGGAACAGTTTTATACCCATAACGGCCTTCCGATAAGCGAAGACAAAACATGGAACTATGCGCAGCGTTACGCAACGAAAATAGCCACCGACGCAGACGAACATGACCTGTATATCAGGAGCGGCTTTGCCACCGCCACGCTCAATTTTAATCGCGAACCGCGGTTTTACGCCTATCTGGGCTTCGACGGCGGTATCTGGTACGGGCAGGGCCGGTTCAACGATGAGGTGCCCGCTGACCTCTACTACTTGCAGCTCAAATTGGGTGATCCGATTGGAAAACAATCGAGCTACCAAGGCCCGGTTACGGGCTACCCCATCAAGAAATGGATACACCCCGATAATGTGCGGAGCCCTACAAGCTATACCACGATCGAATACCCCTGGCCACTGATGCGATTGGCCGACCTGTATCTGTTATACAGCGAGTGTCTTAATGAGGTGGATGGTCCTAGCGACGAAGTGTTTGCCTACCTAGACCAGGTCAGGGAACGGGCAGGTATTCCGGGGGTCGTTGCGGCTTGGACAGATTTCTCAACCAATCCCGCAAAGGTAACCACCCAGAACGGCGTGCGTGAGATCATCCGGCAGGAAAGGCTGAACGAACTGGCGTTTGAGCAGCATCGCTTTTGGGACCTGCGGCGGTGGAAACTGGCCATTACGGAAATGAACAAAATGATTACCGGCTGGAATGTTAATGGTTCGACCACCGAGACGTATTACCGGCCGACGAATATTTTCCAGCAACGCTTCGGTATCAAGGATTATTTCTGGCCGATCGCCGAAAATGAACGTAATGTGAATACGAACCTGGTACAGAATATCGGTTGGTAAAGAATGTAAACACTTTTAATTTTCATAAAAGATGGAAAAGAAATTTCAGTTTGTACTAGGCGTACTTCTTTCGTTGGTGCTGTTCAGCTGCGACCCGAGTGAAGATTTCGTAAATTATACGGACCCAAAGCTGCCCGCTCCTGCACAAGTATCCGATGTTAGCGTTATTCCAACGAGCGGCGGGGCACATATTATTTATAAGGTGCCTAAAGACCCTAATCTCAGGTATGTGAAAGCGGTTTATGAAACGGCTCCGGGTGCTGTTTGGGAAGTGAAATCCTCCTATTATACCGATACCTTGAAAATAGAAGGCTTTGGCGATACGCAGGAATACGACGTGAAACTGTTTAGCGTGGGCAAGAACGAAAAGGAATCTGAACCATTGGTAGTAACCGTTAAACCGTTGATGCCGGCCATCCAATCGGTATATGAGTCCCTGGATGTGTCGGGCACGTTTGGCGGTATCAATGTAAAACTGCAGAATCCCGACCGTGCCAACCTGGCTGTCATCATCATGATAGATACGGCCGACAATGGCTACTATAGCGAACTGACCACCTATTATACCGCTGCGGATGACATTAATTTCTCCGTGCGTGGGATGGATACAGAAGAAAAGAAAATTGCCGTGTTCCTGCGGGACCGCTGGAATAACCGGACGGAGATGAAAGAGTCTGTCGTTACACCCTTGTTCGAAAAACTGATTGACAAAGCCACTTGGAGTGCATTGGAGCTGCCAGGGGATAATTTCCAATACGTCGAAAACTACCCACTCTACAAGATCTTCGACGGTGGTTTCGGCTACTGCTGCCTCTTTGCTTCCGATCAATTTCAACTACCGCACACCATTACGCTCGACCTCGGGAGGCCGGTGACTATCAGTCGTATGAAAACATGGCTCCATCCCGAAGGTGCTTACCAAGGTTCCCATCCGAAGGAATTCGAAATCTGGGGAGCCAATAGCGTCAATCCGGATGGCGATTACGTGGATGTGGAGAACAAGATCTATCGCGATAACTGGGTCAAATTGGGGACGTTCAGCTCCTTTAAACCCTCTGGAGAAGGGCCGGTAACCGCGGAAGATCGGGACTACGCCTTGAACCAGGGCGAGGATTTTGAGTTTGAACCGGGTATACCTGCTGTTCGGTACATCCGTTTAAAAACGCTGAATACTTGGGGTATCCCCAGCGGAAGGGCCCAAATTGTCATTCAAGAGCTTACATTGTGGGGCCAGGATGGTAGTAATTAATGGTGAAATCAATTTTTGAATAAGATGAAAATCAACATAAGTTACCTTGTTGCAGCGCTTCTGGTGATGGCGGGCTGCAAGAAAATGGATGATACCTACAAAAAATTCGTGGTGCCATCCGGCATCACGTACGTGGAGCGCGCTAAAATGGTAAAGACATATTCCGGGTTGAATCGGATACAATTTGGTTGGAAGGCACCGGCCGATCCGAACGTGACCCACGCACGAATCTATTGGAATAACTATCTGGATTCGGTAGCGTTGGAAATACCTGAAGATGCTGACACCGTTTCCTATCTCCTGGATATCCCCGAAGGCAATTACTCCTTTATCGTCAAGACATATGACGACGAAGGCCACCAATCGGTACCGGTGGAAGTGCAAGGGCGGTCTATCGGAGAAGCATTCCTCTCCAATATGTTCAACCGCCCCTTGTCGCGGGCGTTTGTTGACAATGCCGACGGACAGTTACAGCTATTTTGGGGCGGTGCTGATATCAACAATGGAAGCATCGGGCACGAGCTTACCTATACAGATGAGGCCGGTGTGGAAAAGCGCCTTTTTGTAAAAGCTGAGACAGGAAGCACGATGCTGGCCGATTATAAAAAGGGAACGGATCTTTCCTACGCTACCTGGTACATTGCCGATACGACATCGATTGATACATTGAAAACCGAAGTGGATATCATCGCGGGGAACTCGATACGGTATAGGTTGGATAAATCGAAGTTCCAGGAATATTTTCTTCCCAACGATGCACCGGCGCTGGCGGAAATCGGCTGGTTCCTCCGGAATATGTGGGATGGCCGGACCAATGCAGACCCCGGTTTCCATACGCCGGATTTGCCAAAGCCCGCCCACGTAACCTTTGATATAGGTACATCGGATTATTCCCTGTCTTCATTCCGGCTGTGGCAGCGTACGGATTGGGGTACTGCCTACGGCCACGGCAACCCGAAGACGTTTGCCCTGTGGGGAAGCAACGACCCCGCCGCGGATGGCAGTTGGGATAGCTGGACCAAGCTTGGTGATTTTACGTCCGAAGCACACGATATAACCGCAGGGGAATTATTCGAAATACCTGCTGGAGCTCCGGCTTTTCGGTATTTGCGGGTTCAGGTATCGTCTACCTGGGGAAATGGTGCGGATGTTGGCCCCATCGTCATGATGGAAATCGAATTAATGGGTAGCTTTGAGGCACCTTAGATTTGAATGAGTGGTAGCGGTATTCGAATTAGTTGAAATGAAAACGCAAATGCGTGCTTTTTTGAAAGGATGTTTGATATTATTGGTGGTAGCGCAATCCACCGCACTGCGTGCCCAACAGATCATGAGTGATGATGATTTTTTGTATCTGGAGGGATTAACCAAAGCGGTAGTAGATAGCTCGCGAATTCATTCCGGTCAACGGTTGCCCGATCCATTTGGCGTGAATAACACAGGTGGAACACTGATCCGTCCAGGTGGCCGCGAAACGTACCCCGCCTTCTGGATTCGGGATTATGCGATGACGTTAGAAACGGGATGGGTAACGCTGGAAGAACAGAAGCATATGCTTTGGTTAACAGCGGCGACCCAATGTGACCAATCATGGATTACCAAAGGCGGAAGTTATGTGCCGTATGGCGCGATTGCGGACCACATCCGTGTCGATGATTCGATGCCGATTTATTTTCCGGGGACCTATGATTATGAAGAGCAGGGTACCGAGGAATTTGGCCGGATGCCGCCATATTGCGATCAGTTTTATTTCGTTTTTATGGCGCATTATTACTGGCAAGAGACCAACGATGTGAAGTTCTTGAAAAATGAAATCAATGGCATAAGGCTTAGCGATCGGTTGGAAATCGCTTTTGCCATTCCTCCATCGCGTGCAGACAATGGCATCGTTTATACAGTGGATAACTATCGGGGAAAGGATTTTGGATTTCGTGATGCCATTCGGATTACGGGGGAGCTCTGTTACTCCAGCATTTTAAAGTACCGGGCCGCATGGCAACTTGCGGAGCTATTTGATGCCATGGAAGACAAAGAAAAAGCGCACTCATACCGGCAAATTGCGCGTAAGATCAAGCAGGCATTGGTTCCTACGTTCATGAATGAAGAAGGTATGCTGCGCGCATCGACAGGTAAGAGTGGGCAGGCCGATGTGTGGGGCACTGCGCTTGCCATTTACCTTGGCGTGATGGAAGACGACGATGCCCGTAAAGCCGGCAAACACCTTGCGGCGGCATATGCAGCGGGCAACCTCGCCTATAAAGGCGGGATAAGGCATGTCATCCGGGGCGAAGATTTTAGCAGTCAAACCGCTTGGGAAGATGCCATTGTTCCGGTAGACACCTATCAGAACGGGGCATATTGGGGCACGCCGGTGGGTTGGGTCATCAACGCCATAGCTAACGTAGACCCCGGCGCCGCGGCACGGTTAACACGGGAGTATGTCGACGAATTGAGGGAAGGGGACTTCCGCAAGGGAAGTCAATTTTCCGGCCCATACGAATGTTATAGTCCGTCGGGCTACACGCGCGGTCCAGTGTATATGACGTCTGTGAGTGCTCCATATATCGCATTGCGAAAGCTTCGCGAGATCCAGTAAAACTTTAGTTAACCATGTTCTGATGCGTGCCATACTTTTTTTTCTCTTTTACCTGATGCCGTGGTTTTGTTTCGGCCAAGCTGAGCAACCAACGAATATCCTATACCATCAAATACTATCGGAAGGCAATGATTATCCCGAGCTTTTGGGTACGGATTTAACGTACACCGCAGAGGGTTTACACCTGCATGTAGATAATAAACTGGTGAAGTTGGATAAATATTACGCGCTCGCCCGGCGTTTGATACGCTACCATGTACGGTTCTCGGCCGATGCCGAAATGGCATTCAGCAGTAACGAAGGCGACTTTGTTGCCCATGTAGACATGGCTGGCAAACGGATCAGTATAGCAACCACACCGACCCTTTACAGACAGGTCGATTTTTTGGATGCTTCACATGAGTATCTTATTGAAATTCACAGGGATTATCAAACGTCGGGCATCCGGATTATTGATTTGTTTACGGGTCAGTCCGCAGAACTGTTCGCGACGATGGATGGCCAGGGTGGTGTGGGTCAAGGCCAGGAGCGGTCGGGTTTTTATGTCGGCCTTCAGCACGACTATTATTGTTTTGGCCTCGTTAAGGGTACGGATGCCTGGGTTAAGCGCCTCATCGTCGAGTCGAAAGCAAGTGATTTGACACTATTGATTTATGGCGACTCCATCACGGAACCTGAGGGTTACTTCCCGACCGCTGACTTCCCCCGTTCGTGGACCCAGCTTATCATCGACAGGGTGGAGGGCAAGGCGGTATCGAGTGGGCGGGGCGGGACAACCATCCATCAGTTACTGGATCGTATAAAGAACGAATTGCCCTACGTGAAAGCAAAATATGTGATGGTAACCATTGGAACCAACGGTGGTAACACCGAAGGGAATCTCAATGAATTAGTGGAATACATCAAACAGCAAGGGGCCATCCCGATCCTGAATAATATTCCTGCAAACGAAAGCAACACCCATATCGAAGCCAATGCCCTCATCGAAAAGGTGCGGCAAAAATATGGGATCAATGGCTGTAAGTTTGATTTGGCCACATCTGTAAATCAAGATGGCAAAGAAGTCGATCGGACCACGATGTATTTCGAAGATTACGACTGGGGTAAAATATACCACCATCCCAATGTGAAAGGATCTAGACTGATGTTTCTCCGGACATTGGTCGACGTACCCGAAATCTATGAGTAACATTCATCCAATGTTCAATGTATTATTCAATTCCGCATAAGTTATCCTGATGATGTATCCCAAAGTATATGAATTCCTGGTTTTTGTTGGCTGCTTTATTTTTCAGTTCAGTAGTCTTTCTGGAAAGCCTATTTCTGTCACCGCAACTACTTGCGAATATCGGGTGGATCCATTGGGGATCGATATGCAGAATCCGCGGTTTAGTTGGATCCTGTCGTCTGACGAAAGGGGGCAGCGGCAGACCGCCTATGAGCTGATCGTTTCCACAGATGTTCGGCAGATCAGAAGGGGGCGTGGTAATACATGGTCGACGGGTAAAGTCGAAACGGATCAGAGTATCCATGTGCGTTATCAAGGCAAGCTGCTCGAACCGTTTACCCGATATTATTGGCGCGTGCGTGTTTATGATAAAGAAGGGCGCGTATCTCCATGGTCCAGAATCAATTGGTTTGAAACGGCTGCGTTGGCCGATAGCGACTGGCGGGGGCACTGGATCGGCGACGGTAGTATGCCGCTCACTCAGGATGCTGATTTCTACCAGGATGATCGTAGTCCGTTGTTTCGAAAATCGTTTGATGCGAAGAAAGGTGTTGCATCTGCTCGTTTGTATATCAGTGGGTTGGGGTACTATGAAGCCTATCTGAATGGGGCCAAAGTTGGTAATCGGGTGTTGGAGCCGGGGTGGACCGCTTATGACGAACAGGTGCTGTATTCCGTGTATGACGTTACCGATCAACTGCACAAAGGAGCAAACAGGGTTGGGGTGATGCTAGGGAACGGGTGGTATAATCCGCTCCCGCTGCGGTTTTGGGGAGCGTACAACTGGCGGGACGCATTAACCACGGGGCGCCCGAAAGTCAAGGCCATGATTCGGATCAAATATAAGGACGGCTCGGTCGACATCGTCGAAACGGACGACACGTGGCAAACTGCACCGGGGCCGATTGTACGGAACAGCGTCTATTTGGGGGAGCATCATGATGCACGGTTGGAAGATCCGACCTGGTGTACGGCCAAAGGAAGCGATGAAGGGTGGACCGATGCAACGGTCGTCAATGGTCCCCTGGGGGTGATGACAGTACAGCAGCAACCGCCTGTTCGCGTCACCAAAGTGGTGAAACCGATTGAAGTGAATGAGGTAGAGCCTGGCGTATTTGTCTACGACATGGGACAGAATTTTGCCGGTGTAGCCCGTATCCGTGTGAAAGGGCCTGCAGGTACCAAGATTACCCTACGGTATGGCGAAGATCGGTATCCCGACGGGCACGTGAACCTGATGACCACGGTGGCCGGTCAAATTAAGGCTGGAAATGGTGGGCCGGGCGCGCCGGAGATTGCTTGGCAAGAAGATAGCTACATTCTCAAAGGCGGCGAAGTTGAAGTGTGGGCGCCAAAGTTTACCTTTCACGGATTCCGGTACGTGGAGGTGAGGGGGTGGCCGGGCCAACCGGATCTGGACGATGTCGAAGGGTTGCGCATGAGTGCCGATTTGGAAAAAGCGGGCCATTTTTCGTCGTCAAGTGAATTGTTCAACAAATTGGATGATATTATCCAATGGACATTCCTAAGCAATGTGTTTAGCGTGGTGTCCGATTGCCCGGGGCGTGAGAAATTGGCATATGGAGGTGATATCCTATGTGCAGCCGAAACATTCCTATTCAATTATAACATGAGCCAGTTTTACACCAAAACGATCCGGGATCACGCCAATGACCAGCGCCCCTTAGGGGGTATTACCGAAACTGCACCGTTTGTTGGCATCGCAGATGATGGCCCGGGAGACGGGTCTGGGCCACTTGGGTACCAAGCAGGTTATCCTTATCTCATAAAAAAATTGTATGATTTTTATGGCGACAAACAGATTGTCGAACAATCCTATTCATCGCTGCAAAAACAAATGGAATTCCTCAATGCCCATACCTCGAATTACTTGTTCAGTACAGATCTCGGTGACCATGAGTCGTTGGAAGACAAGAATAAACCATTGACAGCGTCCGTTTTTTACCATCTCCATGTAAAATTGATGGCCGAATTCGCCGCAATCCTCGGTCGCTCGGATGATGAACGGGAATACCTTGCCTTGGCGACCCGTGTCAAGAAGGCAGTCTCTGGTAAGTTTTTGAACAAACGTAATGGTATGGTTGGCAACGGCACGCAGTCCGACCAATTATTTGCCTTATGGGGCAACACCGTGGATGACACGGATTACGAACACGTGTACCGGCGGCTCAAGATCGCGTTTGATGAAAAAGACTGGCACGTTTCTACAGGCATCTTCGGTACGAAGATGATGTTTGATGTTTTCCGCGAAAGGGGTGACAATGAACTGGCCTATCGTGTAGCAAATCAACGGACATTTCCCGGATGGGGCCATATGGTAGAAAATGGGGCGACGACGATTTGGGAAACATGGAAATATTCGGACAATACTTACTCGCAGAACCATCCGATGTTCGGTTCCATTGGAGAATGGTTCTACCGGTCACTGCTCGGCATCAATGAGGCCGCGCCTGGTTTTAAACGAATCCAGATTAAGCCGCAACCGGCTGGCGACTTGCGCCACGCCGAAGGTACGTTTAAGTCAGTGCATGGTACCATTGGCAGTTCCTGGCGTATCATGGAAAATGGGTTCGAACTGGATGTCGATATACCGGTAAATACCCAGGCCGAAATCTGGATTCCACGTACTTACGGTACGGCGATAAGCGAGGGTGGAAAAGCGTTGGATCAGGCTGAAGGGGTAACCCACGTGCGTGATGACGCGGACTATACCGTTGTGCTAACCGGGTCGGGGCATTATCAGTTTAAGACTGCCCAATGAGCGTATTCATTTCCATAGTATCATAGGTCGAATCCCATGATGTTCAAAATTGCCGTGTTGCTTAGCGTCATCCTATGGGCGAGTTTCCGTATCGGAACGGTGGTAGCGCAAACTCAGCATGCGCCAACGCCCGCGAAAGATCGGTTTTCATTGACCCACCTTTCGGCGACCGATGCGCTGGGCCGACGGATCGGCGTGGTAGAGGAAACATCCGGCGCCCCGAAATACGTGGGGGTATTTTACTCGGTTTGGCTGGGGCAGCACCATTCGGGTCAACGCGGTATATATGACATCCATAAACTCCTCGCAACCCATCCCGATGCGTTGTTCGATCCCCAGGGACAGCCCGAAAGCCCGTTGCATGAGTTTCATTTCTGGGGTGAGCCGCTATATGGTTATTACAGCATGAGTGATCCGTGGGTGGTTACCCGACACATCGAATTGCTTGCCAATGCTTCTATCGATTATCTATGCATCGATGCAACCAATACGGTATTGTATCCTGTATCTACATTTAATTTATTAGATGCCCTTCTCAGGTTCCAGGATCAGGGTTTTTCGGTTCCTAAAGTAGTGTTTTATACGAATACGCGGTCTGGAACAACGGTGGAGAATATATATCGGGAATTTTATCGCGGCGGTAAATATGATTCCATCTGGTTTAGACCGAATGGGAAACCGATGATTGTCGGTATTACCGAAGCGAATGGCCATGCGTCGGACCAAACAAGGTTTGAAAAGACCGAGGTCGAATCGGGCAAATACACGGACTTCATATCGCCGACCATGAAGTCCTATTTCGAGGTGCGTGAATCGCAATGGCCTAACGGCGAGTACAACGAGCATGCTTTGCCCTGGATGAGTTGGCAATACCCACCGTGGAACCATGATGGATCGGTTGCCGTGCCCGTTGCGCAGCACAGCCATTCCGTTATTTATGCCAGTAGCATGCACCCGGAATGTAATCGCGGTTACAACCACCTTACCGGGCAAGTGGAAGCCGACTGGACCGCAGGCGCTAATTTCCAAACCATGTGGGAGGCGGTTTTTTCGAGTAAAGAGAAGATCGACCATGTGCTGGTAACGTCGTTCAACGAATGGATGGCTATTAAATATGTACGGGAATCCACCGAAGTTTTTTTTGTAGATGTATTCAATCCGGAGTTTTCCAGGGATATTGAGATGATGAAGGGCGGATACAATGATAATTTCTATATGCAATTGGTGCAGAATGTCCGTAAATTTAAGTTTTCGCAAGCAGGGCCCGACGACCGTGTGCCGGTTACGGCCATTGATATACAACGTAGCGATACTGTTCAGTGGGACCGTATCGAAACGACGTACGTTGATTTCGCGGGCGACGCCATACCCCGGGATTTTGCGAATGCTGCCGGCACAGCCGTGTATACAGACCGCAGTAACCGCAATGATATCGTTGAGGTTAAGGTTGCGCACGACGAAAAAAACCTATATTTTCGGATAAAAACACAGGCCGACATCACTGCCTATAATGGTAGCGACCTGAACTGGATGAATGTTTTGATCCGTTCGACGGGTGATGCGGATTTTGCGGGCTATCATTATATAATTAACCGTAAGCCGGGAATGGGACATACTTCCGTGGAACGTTCATTGGGCGGCTATCATTGGGTGCAATGCGGTGAAGCCGAGTATATGGTTCGCGGCAACGTTATACAGGTGGCCGTACCCTTGGAGCAGCTGGCGCTAACAGCGGAAAATTGTGCAATTGAGTTTAAGGTAGCCGACCATGTTACGCGATACGATGATATCATGGACTATTATGTAACTGGGGATAGTGCCCCCCTTGGGCGTTTAAGTTTCAGCTATGGCCAGTGATTCCCGGCAATTGATGCCGGAAAATACTTGATTCGTAAATCAATTAATTTTTTTTCGTTGCCCGTGTAGCGTTCCCCGCGCGACCTCCGTTTAACTCACAAACGGCGCCTAATGCCTTTGCCTTTTACTAAACATCGGAATAATGGTGGCCACGTATATATTTTTTATTGTACTAAACAAGATTAAAATCTAATGACAAGTCAACGCACCCTGATCCCAGGACTGGTCGTCCTATTCGTTGTATTTTCCTTCGTTACCCAAGCCCAAACCATTGTTGGCCTGCGGGCGGGTGTTCATTTTTCGGGTATCCGTGTTACGGATGCCACGGGCAAGCATCAGGATACAGGCATGATCCCACGTGTGCAGGCTGGCCTCACGGTGGATATTCCCTTGGCCATGGGATTATATCTGCAGCCAGCGGCCCTGTATGTAGGCAAAGGATTTAAACAGGACGGCGGTTGGCTGGCTGCGGCCGACCAGGAATTCCAAGCGGCCGTATCGTACGTCGAAGTGCCGCTCACGCTCCTTTATAAGCTATGGACAGGTGCCGGAAACCTCATGGTGGGCGCCGGCCCGTACGTAGGGTACGGACTCGGCGGGACGTGGGAGGCTGAGGGGCAGGTAATGGTCGGTGATATTCCGCTCGGAAACGATTACGAAGCTGTCATTTTCAGGAACGATGTGGCAGATGGTGAATATGGCAGTTATCTCTACGGAAAACCTTGGGATTACGGGGCAAATGTCATGGTAGGATACCAGTTTTCACCCCGGTTTTCGATGCAGCTACAAGGTCAATTTGGCGTCGCCAACCTGGCGCCTGATGTTGACGGAACAGCACCCGAAGGCAGCGTGCGTAACAAGGGGTATAGCCTTACGATAGGGTACGGATTCTAGGCCGCTTACGGGGTGCCGCCATCACGCAATATCTGCTATTTGGTAGATGGCACCGTTGACGGCGACCTGTTCGCCAATTTGCATGCCCATAAGCTGTTGGCCCAACGGCGATGCTGCCGAAATAACCCAGCAGGATAACTGGCCAACCTGCAATTGTCCCATGCTGATGGCGATAAAGAAGAGGCCCCGGTTTGTGGTGACCAGACTGCCCAGCCTTACGGGGCCATTATCCACCCGCGGATCTAAATTAACGAGTACCTGTTCCATCCGTTTCGCTTCGGCCAATAGCTGATGGTGTCGCGTCAACTCCTGTTGCATCATCTCGCGTGTGGTTTCAAATTTGTCGCCAGCACTGCTTTTTGTGTCGTCCTTCGCCGCCTCGCTTGCCGAAACGATGGCTTGCTGGGCGTTTGCGATGCGTTGGTTTACGTAACGCCCGCACGCCGCCAAGAGGGAGGCTTTAATGGTTTCGGGTGATGATGATTTATCCATATATGCTTCGTTATCGATGGTTTCCAATTTTTTCTACGCGGGGTGAATATCGGTAAAATGTTTTGTACAATATCACACCCGCGACCATCAATGGGTCCGAACGGTCGCCGGCCCTTAACGGTAAATGTTTGAAAAGTTCAAGTTTTTTTAATAAAAAAAAATTTCGAGTTCCCAAAATATAACATACATTTGCATTGAGCAAGCCAGTGATAACCAACTAAACGATTGTAGGACGTCGTCACTTGCCCATTAAAACTAAACGAGTATGGAGAGAAACAGACACATTTCAACCCTTCCATTGCGAAGGCAATTACCCAAAAACCTATCAAAGAACAGTGATTTTTTAAACAGTTAAGGATTGCGGCGTCTCCTTTCCAGGTTTTATCAATGAACAGGGGACGCATGATTTCAACCGAAAAATGAGCATGCCCCGTTTGTGCCGTTGCGCGCGGGTCGTATGCTTCGAATGATGTATCGTTTGTACGATGTTGCAAGCAAACCAAGAGTGTATTCGCTTTTTTAATAACCATTAAAATGCCATGAGAATTATTGGAATTTTGTTTTTACTGCTATTGCATGGTGTAGGCCTAGCCCAAACCAAGCAGGTTTCCGGG
>NZ_JBMQOC010000049.1:0-19550 GCF_053550995.1 Parapedobacter sp. | reverse complement strand
TCCAACGTGGCTACCTCGGCGTTATCGGCGGTCAGCGTTACTGGCAACTCACTCGTGCTCGATGCCGTCAAAGCGATGCTGCCCGCATCGCGGTCCACCTCGGCCGGGCCGTTCAGTGTGATGGTCTGGCTGGCCTTGCGTACTGTCAGCACTCGACTCTCCTGCGGCCGGCTGCTGTAGTTGGCATTCTCCGGCACCGTTGCCGTAATCGTAGTTTCGCCTGCGCCGGTAATGGTGATTTCGCCATCGGCCGATACTTCCGCCACATCGGTGTTACTGCTCGTATAGATAACAGGCTCCCCGGTACTGGCTTCCGCACCGGCGTCGAAGCTGTCATCACCGTAGGTTTTCTCCGGCAAAGGTGGGAAGTCTAGGGTACGCGCCGCTGGAAGCACGGTCAGCGTCGCCTTCAACACCAGCGTTTCGTAGTTGCTTCCCCTAATGGTGGCCGTCACTTCCTGCGCACCCACATCCGTACGGCTGTTGTCGTCGTAAGTCACCGACGCCCCCGCTGGCAGTTCGCCAGCGAGGGTAAGCCTGTGTTCGGTGCCATCATAGGTAGATGAACTATTGTTGAATGCAATGCCCTGGATTTCCGCAGGTGTAATCGTCAGCGTACCCGCTTCAAAGGTGATTTCGTAGTTATCGCCTAGGGATAAGTTGCCTTGGGTTATTGCGTAGCTCCCCACGTTTTCCCCTTCTGCACGATCAAGGCTACCAGTGAACGTGTCGTCACCGACCAATTCCGGTGCGGAAGTATAGGTCAGTGGCGGGTCTTCCGAACCGAATATTCTGGTTTGGTCAATCGCAGCAACCGCTATTTCCAGCGGGGTGATGGTTAGCATAGCGGTCAACTCGCCATCTTCATAATTGCCACCCCCATCGATGATCGCCACGATTTCATAGCTACCCGCATCCGTTGCACCGTTGCCCGGCTCGCCATCGATCTCATACATCACCGTCACCCCTTCTGGCAATTCGCCGGTCAGTTCAAGGGTATGTCCCGTGCCGTCGTAGACAAACGAACCATCATTGAGTTCAACTCCCTCATAGCCTGCTGACCTGATCGTCAGCGTGCCCGCTTCGAATGCGATTTCGTAGTTATCATTGAGCGACAAGTCTCCCTGCCTGATGGCATATTCACCCACGTTCTCTCCTTCCGCACGGGTAAGGCTACCGGTGAACGCATCATCGCCAATCAGCTCCGGCGTGAAGGTATACGTCAGTGCCGGGTCTTCCGAACCGAATAGTTTGGTTTTATCTTCCGCTGTAACCGTAATCCCCAGGGGCGTGATGGTCAACGTGGCGGTCAGTTCGGCATCTTCATAATTATTACCGCCATCGATTAAGGCCGTAATTTCATACGCACCGGCATCTGTAGCACCGTTGCCCGTCTCGCCGCCGATCTCATAGGTAACCGTCGCCCCTTCCGGCAGGTCGCCCGCCAGTTCCAGCACATGTTCCGTGCCGTCATACTCGAATGAATCGTCATTGAATTCGATGCCTTCGTACGCCGCTGGTGTAATCGTAAATGTACCTTCCACAAAGCTGACTTCGTAGTTATCGCCCAGGTCCAAGTTGCCCTGTGTGATGGCATAGGTACCGACGTCCTCGCCGGCCTCGCGGTCAAGCCCGCCGGTAAACGCGTCGTCACCGACCAGCTTCGGCGTGAAGGTGTACGTCAGCGCCGGGTCGGCCGTGCCGAATACTTTGGCTTTGTCGGCCGCCGTGACGGTGATTTCCAGCGGCGTGATGGCCAGCGTGGCGGTCAATTCCAGATCTTCATAGTTATTACCGCCATCGATGAGCGCCGTTATTCCATATGCCCCGGCATCGGTAGCACCGTTGCCCGGTTCACCGTCGATTTCGTAGCCCACCGATGTGCCTTCCGGTAGCTCGCCGGTAAGCTCAAGCACGTGTTCCGAACCGTCATACACGAACGAAGCGTCATGGAATTCGATACCTTCGTACGCGGCAGGAGTGATGGTCAGTATGCCCGCGGCGAAAGTAAGTGCATAGTTATCATCCAAAGATAGGGTACCCTGTGTAATGGCATAGGTACCCGCGTCCTCGCCGGCCTCGCGGTCAAGCCCGCCGGTAAACGCGTCGTCGCCGACCAGCTCCGGCGTGAAGGTGTATGTCAGCGCCGGGTCGGCCGTCCCGAACACTTTCGACTTATGTTCCGCCGTTACGGTAATAGCCAACGGCGTTACCGTAAAGGCATTATTATCCGCTTCGAAGGTAATCGCATAATTACCTGCGCGGTCACCGCCGAACACCAGTTCGATGTCATACGCGCCCACATCTTCACCCGTTTCGCGCGACGTCGAAGAAACGATATCCGCCAGCCCGTCATCGAACGCCAATGCATCTCCCTCCGCAAGTTCATAACCATACGTGGTCGGCTCAACCGTGCCGTATACTTTACCCTGGTCAGCGGTCGGAACAACCGTTACCGCTTTAGGAGCAACCGCAACGGGAATTTCAACAGCTGCGGCCTGATAATTAGCCGTCTCTTCCTGTCCAATCGTCAATGTCGCCGTCCCCGCCTGTTGTGCCGCCACGGCGCCTAGGTTAGCAAGGTCAAGCACCGGTGTATCCCTATCACCAAATGAATAGGTGAGCTCGCCATCCGGGGCCGAGGTGCTGGCCAACAGCTCCCCTAGGTCCCCGTACGTCAGCGACAGCCCTTCCGTCGCATCAATCGCAACGCCATTCCACGAGGCTGCCAATACCGGTGTCCCTTTTGCCACCACGATGGTGACCTCCGCTGCTCGATTTTCGGGATTGAGATAGCATTCCGTTTCCGGTATCGACAAGGGCACGGTAAACACATACGTACCTGCCACATCGCCATCGTATGTACCATCCGCCGGACTGGCCAATGTCCAATTCGACAGGTTGCCATCCAATGGTATGGAAACCTCCGTTCCATCGCTCAGGGTGGCCATGACGGTGGTGGGCGCGTTTTCCACATCGGCCAGCGCGGTACCATATGATACCTGCACAGCATCCGGCATGGTCAATGACTGGACAAGCACCCGTTCCCCCTGGTATTCGTAGGCGCCCATATCAATCACACCATCACCTGCGAAATCATACACCCGCGGGTTGCCGCCCATGTCAAGGTCGTCCGCCAGGTTTCCTCCCGCATCGATGTACAGCTGGTTGCTGCCCATGCTGATGGCAGGGCTGCATGCGCTTAATTGTAAATAACCGGGAGCGCCGGGCGTAGTGCCCACGAATAACGGGTCGGTGTCGATGTTGCCGCCTCCATCCAGGATGCCCATTGCATTATTCCAGTTCGCGCTACCACCCGAATGAGCGACCAAGCTATTGGCGACGGTCACATCGGTCCCCAATGTGGATACGGATATGGATGCGGATGGATCGGCCGGATCGCCTTCTACTTCATTCCCCCATATCACCACATTGTTCAGCAAGGTCGAGGTCTGCTCCACAAATAGGGCACCCCCATCGAATTGGGGGATAAAAACCCCGACAATCCAGTTTCCGTAGAATGTAGCATTGGTTATGGACAACGATGTGCCATCACCACTGGTGTGTATCCCGCCACCCGGGCCGGAAGATGTTCCGTCTTCAACCAATCCGGCTCCATTGTTTGCGAATACGGCCTGATTGATGTCAATAGACCCCTCAAAATTACGTATACCTCCTCCTCCTCCGGGGGCCATGTTCCGATAGAACGTCACGTTGGATAATTTCGGCAAACTGGTTTGTGTCAAAAGGGAAACCGTATTGAACAATCCGCCTCCCCATTCGCCCAAATTATCAAACCATGCCATATGGGTAAATTGAGGCGATGAAGTGACAACATACGTCCCGCCACCAAAAAACCGATAAACGGTCTGTCCCATTACGGACGGGCCCGACGTATTACCGGATGCGTAGCCACCGGTTACCGTAAATCCGTCCATGAGCGCGTTACCTACATCTCCAGCGGCAATCGTTACGTGATGGGCATTCTCGGTATGGTTATCATAGTTATCCGTATGGTCGTTGCCGTTGAAATCGCCGCTTAGGACACTGCCCTGTTCCAGGCTATTCATAGTTGGCAAGATGCGTGCATCTTCCAGGGTTTCAACTCCCGCAGAAGGATCAAACCCACCATATACTTGCACATCGGGTACCAGTACAAAACTATTATCCCGGCCGCCGTCCGTGGTATACTGCCCGTCGGCAGCACTATATAAAGGCAAATAGGTCCCTTTGGCCACGAAGATCCGCAGCGGCTCGGTCTCCGTCCATCCGGGACTTCCCCCATCGTGCTGCTCACGGGCCCATTTGAGTGCATCGGCCAGTTCAGGGATGGCGTTCGCCCAATTGTCGCCCGCACCGGTGTAACCGCTGGCCGTGGTATTCACATTGATATCTACGTAGAGAATGTTGCCCGTGCCCGGTATAGGTATGGGTTCTATGGCTTCAATCGTGAAAAATACCGAAGCCGTATCGCAGAGGGAAGGCGTACCGTTGTCACAGGTTTGATAAACCAGGCTATCCAGTCCGCTATAATCGTCATTAGGTGTATATGTAAAACTGCCATCCGCATTTAGTACAACCGTGCCGTTTACCGGCGCGGTCACCAGCGAGGCTGTCAGCGCGTTCCCATCGACATCATCATCGTTCGTCAGCACATTACCGGTCGTCGGAATGTTTTCCTGTAATGTTACCTCATCATCCACGGCGGTTGGGGGTGTATTCAACTCCCCTTGATACTCATAGGCACCCATGTCGATTATTCCACCGCCACTTTGGTTATACACCCGCGGGTTGCCCGCCAGGTCAAAGTCGTTCACCAGATCACCACCGGCTTCGGTATAAGCCTCGTTGTCGCCCATACCGATGGCCGGGCTGCCGGCTTGCAGGGTATAATCAGCGGCGGCCGGGTCGGTAAACAGCGGATCTTCTCCGCCCTCGTTGGCAACCAGGCTGGCGGTAATCGGCAATCCGCCGCCCGCATTATAGTAAGATGCCGTCGGGGATGTTTCACTGCCCCCGGCCACATTGCCCCAGAGAATGGAATTGTTCAGCGACAGCGAACCATTCCATCCGGAAATGATTGCTCCCCCTCGCGTCCTGCCGGTATTTCCGGTAAACGTTGCGTTGGCGACCGTGATCTGGGAGTTCTCCGCAAATAGTCCTCCCCCCTCATCCGCTTCATTGCCGGCAAACAACACGTTTTTCAGCACGGATCCATACGCGGATGAAAAAACGGCACCGCCACCGTTCGCGGCCGCATAATTACCGATAAACATCGTGTTCGCAATCATGGGACCACCACCGTTTGCATAAAGCCCCCCACCTTCGTTGCTACCGCTACCTGCATTGGCGTCACCGTCTGCATTTCCACCCATGACCGTAAATCCATCCAATAAGGCCGAACCATTCACCCCCGCTCCATTGACTACGTGGTAGGCGTTACCCGTTAACGCGCCGTCGCCATTGATATCCCCACTGAGTTCGGTGGGATTGGCTTTGAAGTTACGCTGATTAAGGGCGGTTTCCGAGGGTTCACCCGCGAATCCACCGTATATCGCCACATTATTTACCAACCGGAAGCTCGCCGCCCGGTCGGTTTCTTCACCTGTGGGGTAATACGTACCGTCGGCTACCCAGATCTGCAGGGTACCGTCGGTACCGCCGTCCCAGTTGGACGCGGCCCAACCAAGTGCATCCCGGAGCTGGGGCACGGCATTTGCCCAGCTATCGCCCACTCCGGTATAGCCACTGGCCGTGGCATTCACATTGATATCCACATACAAAATCCCAGCTGTGCCAGGTTCAATAGCCAACCAGAGGTACAAGGTGCTCCCACCTGCTATGCTATAATCTCCGAGTGTCCTGCCATCTTGTAATTCCTGACCTTCAAAAACCAGACGTTGTTGATCTACCGGAATATTTTTTTGATCTTCTATTTTTTGTTTTATTTGCTGGATGGCATCCGATGATTCAGCTGCAATGGTAAGGGTCTCTCCTGTAGGAGTCTTAACATAAATCTGGCCGGCACAGTTAGTTGCATCACCCGTAATCTCCCAACCATGATCTTCAACAAGTTTCTGCCGAGCATCGGCACCGGCGCAATAAGTTAGCCCCAGAGCCCCCAGTGGCTGGTTTTGGGGTAATTGCGTTTGATTTGACCAGCCAATTAAGGTGGCATCGTAATGCTCGGTCGACAACCCGGAGTTATTGAGCATATCGACCAAACCATCACTTTTTATATCCATAAAAGGGGGCGTGGTATACATGATACTGGCTAAATCCCAGTTCCCCAAGCTTTGGTCGAAAGCAGCCGCGCCCAGAAACATTTCCTGCATACTGCGTACCTTGGATACATTCCAATTGCCGATCGGCTGGTTAAAGGCCACCGCATTTCGGAACATACTGCCCATATCTATTACATTCGACACATCCCAGCCGGCCAAGGGTTGGTTAAAAGCACTGGCATTGTCGAACATCTGTCCCATATTGGTTACTTTCAACACATTCCAGCCTTCTACCGGTTGGTTAAATGTTGAAGCATCAGCGAACATGGCCGTCATGTTAGTCACCTTCGATACATCCCAATTTCCAATGGCCTGATTAAAGGCTGAAGCCCTGCTGAACATCGCAAACATGCTCGTTACATTACCAACGTCCCATGTTGCAAGGGGGTGGTTAAAAACGGTAGCGGACACGAACATATTACTCATGTCACCCACCTGCGACACATCCCAATCACTTAAGTCCGAATCAAATGCGCTACAGCCCAAAAACATTTGATCTAGCGTGATGCCCGGAACGAATACCGGAGCATCGGTGTCAGATTCTTTGGTCAGGTTCACACATCCTCGGAATGCTTGCGTCATATCCTGCCAGGCCTGCGTTCCCCATTGTTCAATGGTAAATAGCTTTGCGGCATTTCCCGGACCTGTCGCAACGTTACCAAACTGAATCGCAGGAAAATTGCCCGTAATAGAAACGATATGGGTACCTGCCGTAGCGTAGGTATGCGTGGCATTTTCCTTGGCATAATGGGCGGGGGCACTGCCATCTCCCCAGTCTACGGTATAATCGTAGCCGTCAACATGGGGATTAATCGGAATGGAGATGCTTTCGTCAGCGGCAGTCGTTTTCCAGGTGGTAATAAATGCTCCCTCAGTCCCCCCGCCACTGCAATCTGTTGCCTCCGCATCGCCCGTAATGGTCCACCCTTTAGCTATTAACTGCTCTCGGGCCGTTTCGGCCGCCGTACCCGGACAATACTCCTGACCCGTCGCGTCAAGCGTGATATTGGATGGCACCGTGGGCAGTGTTGCCCAACCAATCAGCGTAGCCCCGTAATTGGCGGAAGAAAGACCGGTTGAGAGCAACATGTCATCCATATCCGCCACATTCGAAATGTCCCAACCGCCCAAGGATTGGTCAAAACCAAGGGCAATGAAAAACATGCTATTCATCGTGGTTACGCGAGACACATCCCACCCGCTCAAATCCTGGTTAAAGACCGGTGCTTGGTAGAACATGTAAGACATGTCCGTCACGTTACCCACATCCCAACCGCCGATGTTTTGGTTAAAGACGGATGCCTGCCAGAACATCCCGTGCATGTTGGTTACACTGGATACATTCCAATTACTAATATTGCCATTGAAAGCGAATGCGCTATAGAACATGTTGCTCATATTGGTTATACCCGAGACATCCCATGCGCTGAGGTCGGCGTTGAACGAACTAGCGCCGAAAAACATCTTTTCCATGGAAGTCACCCGGCTCAGGTCCGGTGCATCGGTTGCATTCAGCACCATCGTTGAGGCCCCCGAAAAAGCCGAAGCCATGCTGTGCCAGGAGATATCCCCCCACTGCTCAATGCTGGTTAGCTTCTCAGCGTTGGCGCTCCCCTCCTGAGCGATTTGAATGGCCGGAAAACTACCGGTAATGGATACCCGGTAAGTATCCGGAGAAGCATACGTATGCGTAGCGTCCCCGGTCTGCCCGGCATCGCTTTCTCCATCGCCCCAGTTCACGGTATAATTATAAGACCCAGCGAAATCGGGATTCGTAGGGATCACAATGCTTTCATTGGCCGTAGTGGTTGTCCAGGTCATAACAAACGGTTCTTGCGCCAGGGCGACAAGGCTCGTCAGTGTTACAAACAGCAAAGTCGTGAATAGCCGTAATGACTTTACGGATAGCAGCGGTAGAAATCTTTCCATAGCGCTACAAATTGACGACAAATCAACTGGAAATAATACCCCTCTTTTGGGGGGTATTCCCCAAACGCGTAAGGACGGGCGATACCCAATTTAGTCAAAGAGACTCCGCTTGCGCGTGCCAACGATGAAGTGGTATGTGGTCTGCTTCCTTCCACGTCTACCTGCTCGTACACAGTGCCCGTAAAAAACAATACCGCAAAAGTATACATATCGGGCAGATGGTACCGTGGCAAGAAGGGTAACGGTTTTATTTATACTTCCGGCTGATCAGCGCGTGGCGGCTGTTGACCTGCAATTTCTCGTAGATGTTCTTGATGTGGTACTTCACCGTCTCCAATGAGATGTCAAACCGGATGGCGACTTCTTTGTTGGTCAACCCTTCCTCGATGGCTTCCACCACCTGCGCCTCGCGGGGGGTCAACTTCTCCTGTAGGTCTTCGGTATGTTTGGGGTTAAAATACTCCACTACCATACGGGCGATACCGGGCGACATCGGCGCCCCGCCTTCATGCAACGATAACACCGCTTCTTTGATCTTCGACAAGGGTGTTTGCTTCAACAGATACCCCGAGGCCCCGTTGCACAATGCTTGGAAAACCCGGTTGGCATCATCATAAACCGTCAGCATGATGACCTGGCATTTCGGCGCATGTTTTTTTATGCGCTGTACCCCCTTGATACCCGATTCGCCTGGCACCCCGATATCAGAGAGTACGATGTCCAGAAAGATATCGTCCTTCCACTGCTCAAAAAAAGACTCGACAGAATGCGCCGCGAGTAGACACGAAAAGCCGGGCTGATCCAAAAAAAAATCCACCAGCATCCGCCGGATCTGCTCATCGTCTTCTATAATGCCCAGGCGTATCATGCGGCAAAGGTAGGCAATGCCGATTGAAATCCGCCCCCCCTTTTTGGGGAGGGGGATAGAACGGCCCCTATCAAACTAAGGAATAACCAACATGAGCAGGAACACGTCCGCCCCTGCCGTATATGACAGCTCCCCGCCCATCGTAACGGCCCGCTGCTGCATGCTTTCCAACCCACGTCCACCCTGTTGGTCGGCAATCTGGCTGTTCCCACCCGCATACCGGTTCCGGATGGCGAGCCGAATCTCGCGACCGAATTCCAATTCGATGGTAATTTTCGTCCCATCGCCATATTTGACGGCATTGGTTAGCCCTTCCTTGAAAATGAGGAACAGGTTCTGCCGGATAATCTGTGACACTACCCGTGCCGATTGCTCACCCCGCACATCAAACCGATAAACAATCTCCAACTCTTCGCCCAGCTTATACAGGTAGTCCTTCATGCGGATCACCAAGTCCTTTACCGTATCGAAGCGCGAGTCGATCGACCATACCATATCGCTCATGGTCAACAGCGCCTGTTTGCTGGTATCCGCGATCTGCCGCAACTGCTTGCCGTCGGGTAGCTCCCCGGGCTTAGCCGCCAGCATATCTGCCTGAAAATAGATACGGGTAAGCGAGCTACCCACTTCATCATGCAAATCGCTGGCGATCTTGATACGCATTTTCTTTTCGTTTCGGAGGATGTTCTCGCGGTACTTGAAAAAAACACCGATTACCCCAGCCACAGTCAATAACACCAGCACATTAAACCACCAGGTTTCATAAAAGTGCGGCAGTTTGGTAATCGTGAATACCCGTTTTTTCCCTGTCGTTGCCGTACTCAAGGTTTCTAACCGGAACCGATATTCGGCCGGCGATGGCTCGATGAGCGAAATGAACTGCCCCAATCCCAATGATTCCCAATCGCCATCGTTCAGGGCATACCGGACCCGGCTGTTTACGCGATGGTTGCCCGGCGTACCCACATAGAGCCCCGTCAAACTCTGCCCCGGCTGCAGCACCAGCGATTCCTCACCCCGGTAAGGCCACGTGTAATCGGCCGACCGTTCGCCCGATGCCCCCGCAGCTGTGTGTATTTCGGTAACGTAGCTTTCCAGTTGATGGGGGCGCTCAAACCACGGCTGGGCCATATCCAGTACGGTGTACCCCATCAATCCGCCCACATACATCCGTTGTCGCGCTGCATCCCAAAACGACGCACCCGAATTGAATTCCGATTGGGTCAAGCCTTCCGCCATGCCAATGCGTCGCACCACGTTGCCTTTCACCAGATTCAATCCGGCGGCCGTGCCGGCTACGAAGATACCATTGGCGTACTCCAAGCTATACACCAGGTTATTACTGAGCCCTTCGCCTGTGGTCATCTCCCCGAGCATATGCCCTGTTTTACCTATGGCCACCATTCCATTCCCTTGTGTAGCCAACCAAATCGTGTCGCCCACAATGACCGACTTAAAAACGCCTATATTGCCGGATTGGGGATATCGTTTGATAACAGCCCCCTCCTGCACCTCATATAGGCCAAGATGCGTACTCAATAGCAAGCCGCTGTCGGGCAACCGCTGGATGTGCCGGATCTGCACGTCTAACACATTGGCTTCTGCAGATGCCAAGGGGTACTTACTTAAGCGGTGGGTCTCCTTATCCAACATCCAAAGGCCGCTCATGCTGCCGATGAGATAGTCTGTCTCCGTCTCGGCAAGGCTCATCACGTAGGTAGGCAGGTTAAAAGCATATTGATTGCTAGCGGCTTCGGAAAGCGTATAGTGGAGCTCCGATATCCGGCGGCGGCGGCGGTCAAAAATTTTGAGCATCCCCCCTTCCGTACCGACCAGCAGTTCATTGTCGTTCATCGGGAGCATCGCATACGCATGCTTCAAATCCTCCAAAACCACCGCTTCCCCATCGGGCCCGACGAATCCGGCACCATTATAGGTTCCATAGAACCGTGCCCCATCGGGGTAAACATAAATACCCCGTGTGCTTTTGTTTGCACCCGCATTGGTGGGAATGAATTGCGAGAGCCCATCGGCTTTCGGATAAACCACAAAAACCCCTTCCTCGGTGCCCAGCAATGCCTCATTTCCGGAAATCGCAATGTTGGTGGTATTGAACCGATGTGCCGACGGGATGGGCAACCGTTGTTGCAAGCCGAGGTCAGTGTTTAACAGACAAGCCGATTCATCGTCGGCATAGATGCACAGCCCATTACGTTGCATCAATACGTACGACTTATCACTCGACAGGGAAAATCCTTCGGGCGTATACACGCTAAGCGCTTCCTCACCGTCGAACCCAAAGATCCCCTGTTCATAGACATCCAGCAGCAAGGTATCCTCCTGGGCCACCATGAAGCTAACAAGATGGTCAATGCCCGGCAGCGAATGGTACCGTGTGTGTGTGGGATCGGCGGCTTCGATAGACAACACGCTACCGGCGGTTGTCCCCACCCAATATTTTCCCTTCCAGAAAGCCAAGCACCGTGGCGAAACCCGGTTCTTGGCCGCATGGCCCCGTTCGTATAACTCGTCTATCCTCGTTAGTGTATCGCCTTTGATCAGGAGCAGGTGTCCGTTCTCATAGGCCACCATCGCACTCGAATCGGGTAACCGCCTAATCCAAACCACGGTTCGGTCCTGGACGGGAGGCAACAAGGCCGAATCCACGGCGTGTACCTCCCAGGTTTTCAGGTCGAGGTAGTTCAGATTGGCGTTGCCAGCCATCCACAGCCGGTTTTGGTGATCAATCAGCATGCGTTGTGGCATATCGTCGGTGAGCCGTTGATCCGCAATGGTTTTCAGGATATCCAATGACCGATAGCCGTCGTAGCGGTAAATTTCACCGTTGGTTAAGAACCAGATAAAGCCGAGACTATCTACCGTGACATCTTTGATCAATACTTCTTCACGATCGGGGAACAGTTTCAGTTTGGCAATCGTGTATTCTTGCGCAGATGCCAGCGATAAACAGCTGAATAATAGCAGGATATACAGAATCGTTTTTGCAATAACTCGCATGAGGCGGTAGACAAAAATCAAGGTATTTGTTCATTAGTTGGAAAACCGACGATAAAAGTAGGTAAAAAACTCTACTTTTTGGTTAATTCTTCCCAACAATTTACCCACCGAGGTTTGGCCAAGGCCACGCCGCTGGGGTGATATTTGCCAAGGTTTCGAACGAACCGTAAACCAAATCCCGCTTTTTTGCGTTACATGCCTAATAGACATTATAATGAAGACCGATGAAGCTCATTATCCATAAGTTATTGCATTGGGAATATTGGCCCCCATGGGTCATCTACTTTCCCGTTGGGTTCTTCTGGTTATATTGGATCATCCGATGGCGACCCACG
This sequence comes from Parapedobacter sp., assembly GCF_053550995.1. NCBI lineage: Bacteria > Pseudomonadati > Bacteroidota > Sphingobacteriia > Sphingobacteriales > Sphingobacteriaceae > Parapedobacter > Parapedobacter sp. Next base: position 7,116 of record NZ_JBMQOC010000049.1, on the reverse strand, counting down.
TTTTTTTTGGAAGTAAACCCCGGGCTCAAGAATGGAGGCTTTTGCAACATAAGCAAAATGGAAATCCATCGTCGGTTGCCGCATTCCATTTATCCGCGTACCGTTTTCGTGAATCGCGAACAGCATGCCGCTATTCCGGAGAGTGAGGTAAAAGCGATCGGCTTCCCGCTGATTATGAAGCCTGATTTCGGCTTACGTGGCATGGGCGTGGAGTTGGTACACAACATCGACCAACTAAAAGCTTATCATTCCAATGCTTCATTCAATTACTTAATCCAAGAGTATGTAGATCTTCCAAAGGAAGCAGGCGTGTTTTTCGTGCGCATTCCCGGCAGTAGCGACGGCATCATTACCGGCATTACCGGCAAAAAGCTCTTTGCCGTCGTCGGCGATGGCATCTCAACCCTTGAACAACTGATTAAACAGACACCGCGGGGGGCGTTGCAATGGAAATGGCTCAAGAAAGAACCCTTATGCGACTATGCGCGCGTAATCGCACCAAACGAAACCATCCGCTTGGCGCCTTTCGGAAACCATACCCGGGGGGGCACTTTTTACCGATGAAAGCCACCGCATAAATACCCAGCTTACCGAAACGATCAACCGGATATGCAACCTTGTCGGCGGTTTCTATTATGGCCGGTTGGATATCCGCTTCAACACTTGGGAAGAGCTCTCCGCGGGGTTGAATTTCCGGATTATCGAAGTGAATGGCTCCGTAAGCGAACCAACCCATTGCTACGACCCGAAGCATTCCTTTGGCTTCGCCATCAGGGAAATCGTTCGACATCATCGCTATATGTGCCACATTAGCAACAAATTTCGTTTATACAAGTCGCTTAACGGCTACCTCAATCTACGGACATTCTTCCGGGAATTGGGTAGCCATCGCAAGGCGCTGGCCCAAATCAAGAAGACCAACCACACCACCGGTGATTGACCACACATAGAACCGTTAAAAATAACCACGAAGTATGCATGAGCGTCGATGAAAATATAGTGATGCGAATAACTGCGTAGCAATCATGAGCACCGATGAAATTATAGTGATGCGAATAATCTATCAACTTACTATATATTATCCCATCAAATCCTTAAGTTTGCACGATATTTTTAGCAGGTAGCGAAACGTGGCTTTTTACCTTACATACCTTCTTATCGGTGCGTTATTGTTCGGTTTTATCGCTGGCTTTACCTTGTTTGCGGTATACAGCGAACGCAAGATAGCAGGGTTTGTCCAAGATCGGCTCGGTCCGATGGAAACCGGTCGGTATGGCACCTTACAAACGCTTGCCGACATCCTCAAACTGATCCAAAAAGAATTTATAACACCTGCTGCTGCAGATAAGGTACTCTTTGCGGCTGCACCCATCATTATCTTCATTGCGGTATTCCTTGGCTTTGCCGTGATGCCTTGGGCACCGGGTTTGGCACCCTCCGGCCTTTATCTCGGTCTTTTCTTCGTCATCGCCATCATATCCGTCGACGCTATCGGCTTGTTGATGGCTGGCTGGGGATCGAACAATAAGTTCTCCTTGCTTGGTTCCATGCGGGCCGTGGCACAGATCGTGTCGTACGAAATCCCGTCGGGCTTAGCATTGATCGCCGCCGTCATGATTACACAGACGCTCGACCTGCGCGAAATAGTCATCAACCAAGGTGTGCAAGCAACGGAAAGCCTGCTATTCGCCGGCGTATGGGAGGTAACGGAAGTCGGTGGACTGTTTGCCTGGAACGTATTCCAGGCACCCCATCTCCTACTCGCTTACGTGATTTTTTTCATTGCCTCCCTTGCCGAGTGCAACCGAGCACCGTTTGACATACCAGAGGCCGAATCAGAGCTGGTCGGTGGATTCCATACCGAATACGGCGGGCTCCGGTTCGCGTTTATTTTCCTTGCGGAATACGCGATGATGTTTCTTGTGGCCATGATCGGCGTGGTTGTTTTCCTGGGCGGCTGGAATACGCCGCTGCCCAATATAGGCGCGGTGAAGCTGGCCGACTGGACAACGGGATTGGCGTGGGGCATCTTCTGGACACTCTCCAAGACGCTGCTCATCGTAGGCGTGCAGATCTGGATCCGGTGGACATTACCGCGGTTGCGGGCCGACCAATTGATGTCGCTCTGCTGGAAAGTGCTTACGCCCCTGGCGTTCCTATGCATGGCCATTTCGGGTATATGGCGGGTGTGGGTGATGGTTTAATATTGAGATGTGAGCGTTGAGATTGGGATATGAGACAGCATAAAGCAAACAGCATAAAGCAAATAGCATAGAGCAAATAGCATAAAGCAAATAGCATAAAAATGTTCAAAACAACCTTACATGCATTCATCACCGCTGCCAAGGGGCTTGCCGTTACCCTGGCGCACTTTTTCGGTGCGCGGCGGTCGCGTGGTGTGGTGGATGTACGCAAGGCCAACTATTTCGACCAACAGCGAGGCGTAACCACCGTCCAGTTTCCGAAAGAAAAAATGCCCATCCCCGAAGTGGCCCGTTACCAATTGGATGTCGAAATCGACGACTGTATCGTCTGCGACCTTTGTGCCAAAGCCTGCCCGGTGGATTGCATCACCATCGAATCGATAAAAGCCACCGATGTCATCGGAAAAACGTCGGACGGCAGTGTCAAGCGTCTCTATGCCGCCCAATTCGATATCGATATGGCCAAATGCATGTATTGCGGCCTATGCACCGTAGTCTGCCCAACGGAATGCATCACCATGACCGACCAGTACGACCGGAGCATGACCAATTTGGCGGAACTGACGTATTCGTTCGCCGATATGACACCCGAGGAGGTCGAGGAAAAGAAACGCGAATGGACAAAGTTCCAAGCTGAGAAGGAGGCAGCCAAAAAGAAATAGATGCAAGCACTGGTGTTCTATGCCTTTTCGGCAATCGCAATCGGCTCGGCCGTTGTCCTGGTCAGCATGCATAACCTGGCACGGGCGTTATTCCTCTTTTTCATCGTGCTTTTTTCGGTGGCAGGATTGTATGTCTTCGCCTTGGCCGATTTCGTAGCCATCACGCAGATACTGATTTATGTGGGTGGCGTACTGGTGCTGATGCTTTTCGCCTTCATGTTGTCCAACAAAACCTTGCTCGACCAGTTGCAAACGGGCACGGCACACTTTTTCGCGCTGCCGGTGTGGCAATCGCTGCTGATCGCCGGCGGCTTCCTGGCCATGCTCCTGTATGCATCGGTACAATTGGGCGCCCACCCACCCACCTGGATAACCGAGGCAGAGGCAGCCGGCACAACGATTGCCCCAAGTGATAGCACCGTCCAGCACATCGGCATCCAATTGATGACCCGCTACCTGCTGCCTTTCGAAGTGATCTCCGTATTGCTCATGATGGCACTGATCGGTGCGGCCCATCTTACCCGGAAGGAGGATAGGCCATGATTACGCTCACCCACTTCCTTGTTGTCGGCGCATGCCTGTTTTCCATCGGTCTGTACGCCGTGATGGCCCGTCGCAATGCGATCATGGTGCTGGTGGGCATCGAATTGATGATCAATGCCGCTATCCTCAACCTGGTCGCGTTTGGACGCTATGATGCTATGCATTATGGTGGGCAGGCTTTCGCACTCTTTGCCATCGTACTGGCGGCCGCTGGTGTGGCGGTAGCCCTGGCGATCATCCTCAACGTCTATAAACACTATAAAACCATCAACCCCGAAGATATCAATCAGCTAAAAGACTAACGACGATCCATTGACACCGCCCACACTGACATATCCACTATTGACCGCCCTGGCAACGGTGTTGCTCCCGTTCGTCGGCTTCCTGTTGTCGGCCGCGGCCGGCAGGAGAGCTAAAAGTGGCGCCATTTCCATTACTGCCATCGCACTGGCGGTCGTCGCGGCCGGCTGCACCTTCGCACAGGTCTGGGGCAATGACCCCATCCATGCCCAATGGCATTGGTTTACCATTGGCGAGCGCGCATTTCATGTAGGGATATTGTTGGATCATATTTCTGTATGGATGCTGCTGTTGGTTACCGCGGTAGCCCTGCCCGTCCACATCTACTCCGTGGCGTATATGAAAGGTGATGCCGGTATCCACCGCTATTGGACCTACCTCAGCCTCTTTTGTGCCGCCATGCTGGGTCTGGTTATTGCGGACAACCTGCTGCTCCTTTATATCTGCTGGGAACTTGTTGGCTTCGCCTCCTACCTGCTCATCGGTTTTTGGTTTACCAAAGATGCCGCCGTGCAGGCCAATAAACGGGCTTTTATCATCAACCGCATCGGCGATATCGGCTTCCTTATCGGTTTTGCCATCCTGTACAGCGCTTTCGGCACCCTTGATATCACGGCACTCTTCGGTGACCACGGCTTCTTCGCGGCACACCCAGGTGCGGATGCCGCAGGCACCGGCGCCCAAAGTGCGCTGCCTGCCGGCTGGCTTACCGCCGCCGGACTGGCCTTTTTCCTCGGCGCCATGGCCAAATCGGCCCAATTCCCGCTGCACGTATGGTTACCCGCAGCCATGGAAGGGCCTACCGCCGTATCCTCGCTCATCCACGCCGCCACCATGGTGGCCGCAGGCGTGTTCCTGCTGGCCCGTATCTTTCCCCTGTTCGATGATACGGTATTATTGGTTATCGCCGCAACGGGCACCGTTACCGCCCTGGTAGCCGCTTATTTCGCGCTCACCCAATTCGACATCAAGAAAATATTGGCATTCTCCACGGTTTCACAGTTGGGTTTCATGATGGTCGGCATCGGCATCGGTGTGTATCCCATCGCCCTGTTCCATTTGGCTACACATGCCTTTTTCAAGTGCCTGTTGTTCCTTTGTGCCGGGGCCATTATCCATGAGATGCAGCATCACAGCGACCGACATCGTCTCGGCATCGACCCACAGGATATCCGCAACATGGGCGGCTTGCGCCGATACATGCCCATCACGTTTACCACCATGTTCATCGCATCCCTCGCGCTCGTAGGCTTCCCCCTCACGTCGGGCTACCTTTCCAAGGACGCGCTGTTGGTACATGCCTTCGAATGGGCCGCCGACCGCCAGGGTGCGGCCCACACCATACCGTATGTATTGGCTTTTGTAAGCATCCTCACCAGTTTCTATATCTTCCGCCTGTTGGCCAAGGTATTCTTTGGTTCCGCTGCAACAGCGCCGTTAACCAACGGCCGAACCAGCCTGCACGACCCCTCCCTGTGGATGGTCGGCCCGATGGTATTCCTGGGCGCCTGCTCGCTCTTCCCATTATTCACCTTCCATCCGTTGAACGACGGGCATGTGTGGTTGCTGCAGGGGATCACCGTATCGAAGCCCTGGGCATCGCTCCCGTTACTGCACCTTGCAATTCCCAGCGGATCCGCACTCGCCACGCTGGCGGTGGCCCTACTGGCATGGCGTTGGTACGTGAAAGGCGCTTACGCCCTGAAAACCGATGGCCTGTTGTACCGGTTGTCGTTCCACCAGGGATACCTGGATAGCCTATACGACCGCGTTGTTGTCGGCGCTGTCTTGGGGATTGCCCGCGCACTGCGCGGATTGGATACCCACGTGGTGGATGGCCTCGTACACGGATTTACCGCATTCGGGCGAAATCTGGCGAACATTGCCGGCTGGATGGACCAACGGATTGTGGACGGGCTGGTCCGGCTCATCGGTAAATTGGCTTGGGGGTTGGGCAACATGGTACGCCGCACACAAAGCGGACGGTTACAGGGCTATTTCTCTGGCCTCTTTTTACTAATTTTGGCGATTTTGCTATACCATATGATCGTGCAAGCATGAACCCGCATCTATTAACCATACTCATTTTCCTCCCGCTGGTTGCCGCTGCGGTGATGTTTGTTATCCCCGCCGGCAAGCGGACCGCCTACAGGTATGTTGCGCTCATCACCGGTGTACTGCAACTGGTATTGAGTGGCGGCATGTATTACCTTTTCCATCCAAAAGGGGCTGGCATTTCGGAAGAGCGCCTGTATCAGTTTGTTGACCATATCCCCTGGATACGGCTCGATATGGGTGGTTTGGGCAAATTGGAAATCGACTATTTCATTGGTGTGGATGGCCTTTCCATGCCGTTGCTCTTCCTTTCGGCGTTGGTGATGGTCATCGCCATCGGTGCCTCATGGAATATGCAGAAAAGTGCCAAGGGCTACTTCGTCCTGCTGATGATCCTTGATATGGCCGTGATGGGCGTATTCTCGGCGCTCGACTTCTTCCTGTTCTACATTTTCTACGAATTGATGCTCCTACCGCTGTATTTCCTCATTGGCATCTGGGGCGGTGACCGGCGCGAATATGCGGCCATCAAGTTCTTCCTGTATACCTTGTTCGGCTCGGTATTCATGCTGCTCATCATTGTGGGGCTCTATTTCTCGGTTACCAACCCCGAAACGGGCGCACATACCTTTAACATGCTGCGCATGATGGACCCGGCCAACTACGTACCCAGCTCGTTCTTTTCGGCATTGGCCAACCAGGAGCTTTTCGGCATCCCTGCACGGCTGCTCGGGTTCATCGTATTGTTCATCGCGTTTGCCATCAAGGTGCCCATCGTACCGCTGCATACCTGGTTGCCGGATGCGCACGTGGAGGCTCCCACACCGATTTCCATCATCCTGGCGGGCATCCTGCTCAAGGTCGGTGGATACGGTATCCTTCGCATCTGTTTCAGCATCTTCCCCGATGCGGCCGTGCAATCCGCGTGGTGGCTCGGATTGATCGGGGTGGTATCCATCATCTACGGAGCGCTCGTGGCCCTGGCACAGCGCGACCTGAAACGCATGATTGCCTACTCATCGGTATCCCACATGGGTTTTGTGCTGCTGGGTGTGGCGTCGCTCACCACCGAGGGCACCGCTGGGGCGATGTTCCAGATGATCAGCCATGGGTTCCTGTCGGCTGCCCTGTTTTTCCTTGTCGGTATGTTATACGACCGTGTACACGATCGTGGTATTTACCATTTCCGCGGCTTGGCAACGCTGATGCCACGGTATACCGTGTTCGTGGCCATCGCCTTTTTCGCGTCGCTGGGCCTGCCCGGCTTTTCGGCATTCATCGGCGAAGTATTCGTCATCATCGGGGCCTTCAACGCGGAAAGCGTGCACGGTTTGCTGCCCCGCTGGATGGCC
>NZ_JBMQOC010000048.1:0-5612 GCF_053550995.1 Parapedobacter sp. | reverse complement strand
GGTTGTTAACTGCCAAAGATTCGGTGGTGGACCAGCGCAGCGCATCAGCCGAGGGGAATTTTCAGTTGAAAAAGGTGCCGCCAGGGCAATATCGCCTTCAGGTCAACTATCTTGGTTATCGCCCGATGGTTGTCGGTATTACCGTACCCGCAGAATCCAATCCGAAGCCGCTCATCATCCAATTATTGCCGGAGTACCGCACACTTGATGAGGTGGCTGTCATTTCGGGGTCGCCCGTGGCGGTATTGAAGGGCGATACCACAGAGTTTGATGCCTCCGCATTCAGCACAGAACCATATGCTGATGCCGATGCGTTGGTGATGCAGATTCCGGGTGTAGAGATTGATGAGGAAGGGCGGGTAAAAGCCCAGGGGGAGGACGTGCAGCGTATTATTGTAGATGGTAAGGAGTTCTTCAGCACGGACCCCCGCATTGCACTGAAAACCCTCCCCGCAGATATCATTGCTAAGATACAGCTTATCGACGAGCAGAGTGAACAAGCGCAGTTCAGTGGTTTTGATGATGGGCAACGGCGCAAGGTAATCAACATCGTTACCCGCCCCGACCGTCGTAAAGGCTACTTCGGTAAAGCGGCAGCAGGGTATGGTGCCAACGAGAGATACAACGCAGGGGGAAACGTGAATAGCTTCGATGGCGACCGTCGCATGACCATATTTGCGGTATCCAACAATGTGAACCAGTCGGATTTTTCCATGGCCGGCATTGCGGGCGGAGAGCAGGAAAGTGGCCGTAATAACCGTGGGAGACGCGGCCGGAACAATTCAGGTAATGGCCGAGGTCTCAATAATACACATAGCGTTTCGACCAATTTCAATAACGAATGGTTGGATGAACGCCTTGAAGTCAACGCCAACTACGCTTTCAATTCTACGGGCAATGAAACGCTTAGCCTGACCAACCGCGAATACCTCATTGGTGCCAACGCCAACCAGTTCAATACCCAACATCAGGAATCAGGAAGTGTGAATTACAGCCACCGGGCAAATATGCGTATGCGGTTTGACATCGATTCGAACCAACGCATCGATTTTAGGCCTTCCCTCTCCTTCCAACAGCACAACCGAAATACCTTTTCCGACAATAATACCACCCTGGCAAATAACGATCCGGTGAATGCATCGGTACGTAATAACGACAATGAAAATTCGAATTTCAATTTTAGCGGGAGCTTCGACTACCGTCTGAGGCTATGGAAACCGGGTAGAACGATTTCCCTCAGCGCCAATGGATCGGCCAACAGCAATAAAGGATTGGCCCATACCCATTCACTCAACGAATTCTTCAAAGAACAGACATTAAACCGTACCGACACGGTGAGCAACCGGAGCTATACCGATGGGTATGGCAATGGCATAACGGGTCGATTGGCGTATACAGAACCGTTGGGGAAATACAGCCGGATGCAGGCCAATTATAGCCTGCGCAACACCGCCAGCTATTCCAATCGGGAAACATTTGAGTTTCTGGCAGAGACCGGTCAGTTAGGAGAGTTAAACCGGCAGCTGTCTAACGAGTTCCGGAATGACTATACCTATCAAAGCGGTGGCCTTTCTTTTCAGGTAGCCAAGCGCGATTCGTTCCGTATCGAAGTGGGTATGGACTTTCAGGATGCTCGTATCCGCAATAACCGCACATTTCCCGAGGAGGACATAAGAGGAAGTCATTTTACCAGTTACCTGCCAAGTGCCGAGCTGTCATACAATTTCACGCGCGATAAAAAAATCGATATCAGCTATCGGACGGCAACAAATGCGCCGTCCATCAACCAACTACAGGATGTAATCAATAACCAGAACCCGTTGAATATACGCACCGGGAACGCGGATTTGAAACAAGAATACGGCCACCGCTTCGGTTTGCGGTTTAATAGCGTTCAGCGCGAATCGGGCAGTAACTTTTCGGCCAATGTGAATGCTGACTTTACCAATAACCGGATTGTTAATTCCACGTTTATCGCCACGACCGATACACTTATTGCCCCCGATGTGCTACTGGGCGCAGGGGGCCAATTCACCCGGCCCGAAAACGTCAGCGGCTACTATAGCGTCCGTGGTGGTGCCACTTATGGAACACCAATAAAGCCGTTGAAAATCAATATCAATTTGCATAGTGCGGTTTATCACAATCACGATATCGGCTTGATCAACCGAGAGGGAACGTACACCAATTCCTACGGTATTAACCAGCGCGTAGGGATAAACAGCCGCTTCGGACCCCATTTGGTTGTGGGCATGAGCTACACGGGCAACTACAATATAGTGCGTAATAATACCAACAGCGAATCGAGTTACAATACGTACAACCAAATCATCCGTAATGATATGGCCTATACCTTCTGGAAGGGAATACGTGTTGCGTCGTCGCTGTATTATAATTATAACCAAGGGTTGGCTGATGGGTATAATCAACAGTTTATCCTATGGAATGCATCACTGGGCAAAAAACTCATGAGGCGGCAGGAAGCTGAAATTACCTTATCTGCCTTCGATTTGCTCAACCGCAATACGAACGTCAACCGGAGTATCAATGAACGGTATATCCAAGACTCGCAGAACAATGCACTTCAGCGGTATTTCTTGTTGAGTTTTACCTATAACCTGCGGCGCTTCGGCGGAAGCGGTGGCGATGGGCCAAGGGGCGGACGGCGTTTCGGGCGCTAAATAGTAGCAAGTTGCCCACCTTGTCCTACGAATGCTGTTCGTTTCTCGGCATAGGTCGATGCATCGATAGCCCGAACAGCATCCTCCAGGATATGGGTTTCGAAGCCCAGTTGCAAAGCATCCATGGCCGTGAAATATACGCAATAATCGGCCGCGAGGCCGCAGACCGATACGGCGTTTATGCCACGGTCGCGCAGGTACCCGGCTAGCCCCGTCCGTTTACGCTTTCCGTTATCGAAGAAGCCACTATAGCTGTCGATGGCAGGATCCGTTCCCTTGCGGAAAATGGCTTCAATACGATGGGTATCCAGTTGGTCGCTTAGCTTGGCCCCTGTGGTATTTTGTACACAATGGTCCGGCCATAATACCTGTTCTAGCCCATGCAAGTCGACGGTTTCGAATGGTTTACGACCCTTGTGGGCAGATGCGAAGCTGTGATGTCCTCGGGGGTGCCAATCTTGTGTAGCCACTATTAGGTCGTAATTACCCTGGATACGGTTGATAATAGGAATGACGGCATCACCCTCGGCTACCGCCAACGCGCCCCCAGGGAGGAAATCGTACTGGATATCGACAATGATTAGCGCATGCATGTAAGGAATTGCTTCACTTTTGAACAAATTTACGGAATAATGGGCTTAAAGTGAAAATTGTAGGCCTACGATACCGCCGAAATATAATCCGTTGAATAGGTCGTCACCATACGATTGCCATAGGTACCGGCCATTACGGATGTCTGTCTGGTCAGCGTCGAAGAGCAGGTGGTTAAATGTAGGGCCCGCGAATAACTCAACGTAGGGCATAATGTGCCAACCACCGAGCAAGCGAAGGCTTTGTTTTCCGAATACACCGTCTTCGAAGTTTGTCATGGCCGTACTGGCCAGTTCCGCACTCATACGGAATGCCTTGGCAGTGATAAGATGTGCGCCGATGCCCCCTTCCAGTTGGTAACGAGCCTCATCGTGCCTGAAGTGGTAGCCCAACCCGAGGATGCCGTATAGCACATTGCCACCGCTCCGCAGTGCGAGCATGGACCCCCCCTCTTCATCGGCCACAAGACCCAACGCCAGCTCGCCGTCCCGGATGATATTGAGCAACCCGATAGGGTAATCACTTTGTTCAGCAATATTGATAAGGCCCGCCACTTGAACCCCTTCAACGTGCTTCGCGATGTTGATAATTCCAGCGACTTGCGTGTGCACATCGCCCGATTTATTGATGAACCCCGCAGCTTGAAATCCGCGCACGTCCCCCTTCACCCGGTTTATTACACCCGCCACCAATACGCCGGATGCATTCCCACCGACATGGTTGGAGACACCCGATACCATCGTCCCGTTTGCGTTCCCTTTTACAATACCCGAAACACCAGCAACCAGGCAGGCATTCTCTTGTTGCGAGATTCCTGCAATTAGGTGGAGGGATAAGTTGTTGGTGTCAGAAGGGGCCGTTTTACCATTGGTGCTAAGCGGATAGATGAGGCCGATATGTATTTGATTGGTTTTTCCTTCCTGCGCCATCGCTACACTGCTACATGAGATCGTCAACGCGATACCGGCCAATGTACGGATCACCTTTTGGGTTGTTGTTGTTGTTTCCATTAATTATGTTTTGGGCTAAGACAACGATACAAAAGGTTACCCTTACTCGCTGGCGGTAGTTCCCAAAAAAAAGCACCCGCTCATGAGTGGGTGCTTTCTAATAACATCGATGGAATGACGGTTATAGCAATCCCTTTTCAACCAATTTTTCGGCAATCTGCACCGTATTGGTTGCTGCGCCTTTACGCAAATTATCGGCAACCACCCACAGGTTGAGTGTTTTGGCTTGGCTTTCATCCCGACGGATACGCCCCACAAACACTTCGTCTTTACCATGCGCATCTTTGGGCATAGGGTATTCCTGATTAGCGGGGTTATCGACTACGACAACCCCCGGCTGTTTCGCCAGCAATGCCCGTACTTCGTCCAAGTCAAATTAGTTGGCAAATTCGATATTCACAGATTCCGAGTGGCCACCTATCACAGGGATACGCACCGTTGTCGCGGTAACCCGGATGGTGTCGTCACCGATGATCTTGTTGGTCTCCTTGATCATCTTCATCTCTTCCTTGGTGTATCCATTATCTTGGAACACATCAATCTGTGGGATAACATTCAGATCGATTTGATGCGGATAGGCTTTCTCTCCCGTTACGCCCGCACGCTCATCGTTGAGTTGCTGTACCGCTTTAACGCCAGTACCGGTGACGGATTGGTAGGTAGAAACGACGACCCTTTTGATGACATATTGTTCATGCAAGGGTTTCAATACCACGACCATTTGTATGGTCGAGCAGTTCGGATTGGCGATGATCTTGTCTTCCGCAGTCAATACTTCGCCGTTTACTTCCGGGACTACCAGTTTTTTGGTCGGATCCATCCGCCAAGCGGATGAATTGTCAATAACGGTAATGCCGGCTTCCGCAAACTTCGGTGCATAAGTCAATGAGGTACCCCCACCCGCGGAAAATAGCGCCACATCAGGTTTGAGGGCAATAGCTTCGTCGGGTGTGACCACCTTATACGATTTCCCCTTGAATTGTATTTCCTTACCCTTGCTACGTTCAGAAGCAACGGGAATCAATTCGGTTACGGGAAAATTGCGCGCTGCTAACACGGTTAACATCTCCGAACCTACAAGCCCGGTTGCGCCGACTACTGCCACTTTCATTTTTTGTGTTGTTGATTTTGTGAATTAATTTATACTGTTTAACTTTATTTTCTTAAAGAGGTCAAACATACGAAATTTGGCTTAATTTGAGTATAACGAATGTTAAAAACCTGCTAGTCGAAACGGTTGTTTATCAGGCCGAAGCCAATGAAAAACAGATTGATTTTTTTAGGGCTTCTTTGGGTGTTCGCCTCCCCTTTGCCGGGTGGGTATGCATGG
>NZ_JBMQOC010000047.1:0-15337 GCF_053550995.1 Parapedobacter sp. | reverse complement strand
TGTACGCCTTCGCCTTCATAAAATTCCAGGTATTCTTCTATCTGCGATTTTTTTATCCCCTCTGCCGGTTCGTTTATTGGAAATTTCACATACCCGTTCCCATTGCTCATCACTTTGCTCATCAGCGCCGAGTACTCGGTGTTTATTTGCTTATCATCAAAAGAAAGGATGTTCACGAATCCCATCACACTTTGGTACCATTTCACCGTTTCGTCCATGCGGTTCCAGCCCACATTACCCACACAATGGTCTATGTAACATAATCCAACCTCTTTCGGTTTGTAGGTTGGTTCCCATGGAATGTATCCCGGCATAAATACTCCCTGGTAGTTCTTGCGTTCTACGAAAAGATGTACGGTTTCGCCATAGGTATAAATAGCGGCCATCCTTAATTCCCCACCGTTATCCGCCAAGGTCTGCGGTGCCAAATACGATTTGGCACCGCGTTTGGTAGTTTCCTCAAATGACGTATAGGCGTCGTCTACCTGCAGCGCAAGCATTTTCACCCCATCGCCATGTTTCTTCACGTGTTCACTGATAGGATGGTCGGAATGGAGCGCCGAAGTAAGCACAATCCGTATTTTTTGCTGGCGAAGTACATAGGATGCACGGTCGCGCATACCCGTCTCAGGGCCCGCATAGGCTTCCGGTTGGAAACCGAAGGCCGTTTGGTAATAATGGGCCGCCTGTTTCGCGTTCCCTACATATAATTCGATGAAATCGGTGCCATTGATCGGCAGGAAGTCACCTGCCTTTGCTATTTTTTCTGCAAATGTTAGTGTTTCGTTGGTCATGTTATGTTAGTTTAAGAATAGAACACGGACGATACGGGTTGAGCAGATGACCATTGATCTTCTGTCTGATTAGCCGCGTAAACCTTTTTAATCGGCGTTATCCGCGTTCTATTAGTTGTTTTGCCATGATTTATAATAGTTTCTATCTTCTATTTCCAAGGCCTCCTCGGTGAGCATCAACGGCCGGAATGGATCAATCATCACCGCCAGTTCATCCGTTCTGTTTTGGCCGATACTTCTTTCCACTGTGCCGGGATGGGGGCCATGGGGTATGCCGCCGGGATGGAGTGTTATCTGACCCCGTTCAACATGCTTGCGGCTCATAAAATCACCGTCCACGTAATAGAGTACTTCGTCAGAATCCACGTTGCTGTGGTTATAAGGAGCGGGTACGGCCTGTGGATGGTAATCATAAAGCCGGGGGCAGAAGCTACACAACACGAAGTGGTCTGTTTCGAATGTCTGGTGCACGGGAGGTGGTTGGTGTAACCGTCCGGTAATGGGTTCAAAATTATGTATTGAAAATCCCCACGGAAAATGATAACCGTCCCAGCCTACGAAATCAAAAGGATGGGTGCCATAGGTATATGGGTATATCAACCCATCCTTCTTGATGACGATTTTGAAATCGCCCTGTTCATCGTGCGTCTCCAAATCGCGCGGAAGTTTCATGTCGCGTTCGCAAAAGGGCGCGTGTTCCATCAATTGGCCATGTTCGTTGCGGTACCGTTTGGGTGTTCGTACGGGACTGAAAGATTCCACGATGAATAGCCTGTTTCGCGGTGTATCGAAGTGTAGTTGATAGATTACTCCGCGTGGTATGAGTAGGTAATCTCCATATTCAAACGGTATATGGCCATATCCAGTTTTCAGAACACCATTTCCTTCGTGTACAAAGATGATTTCATCGGCTTGGCTATTTTTATAGAAATAGTCGGTCATCGAATGCCTTGGTGCTGCCAATGATATGTGCAGATCGGCGTTCACCAACACGGGTTTGCGGCTATCTAGGAAATCGTCGGCTGGCGCAATGTCAAAACCCTTCAAGCTGGTATGCTTAAGATGTTTTGCGCGCACTATTTTCGGTTGCGCTGCATACGGTTCACTGATTTCTTTCACCAAGGTGGGAGGGTGGCAATGGTACACCAGTGAGTAGGTGCTGGAGAAACCATGTGTAGACACGAGTTCTTCTGCGTAGAGGCCGCTATCCGGTTTACGGAATACGGTATGGCGTTTAGCGGGGATTTCCCCTAATGTATGGTAAATAGGCATTTTTTTTAATTGATAGTGGATAATTGACGGTGGATAGTTAACTTACCATCCACTCATTTACGACAACAATAAAAAGTGGAAGTTGTTGTTAGTACTGCGCAAAAACAAGCTCGGCCAGCAAGGCTTGCGTAAAAGGTAGCATACCAGTGGCCCATGTTGCGGTGGTATGTTGCGTGTGTGCGGCCATCATTACTCCATAATTGGTATTACAACTACGAAGGTACATATTATATTTCAAATTTGATGGTTAGGACAATTAATGGCAGGGCAACCGATTTGAAAACAATTACCGGTCGCCGTTCGGTGCTTATGGTGGCCTGAATGAAGGGGACACAAAAAGGATTTAGCCATGGCCTTTCACCGGCTGAGCCCGACGGATCCGGGATTTACGGAATATTAAGGTACTTGTGTGTTTGCAGGGAGATTTCCCACTTGGGGTTTTGCATCACGTAATCCACGATAAGTGGCGTCATCTCTTGCGCTTTCGACCATTCGGGCTGAAGATAGAGCCTGCAGGTGGGAGAGACAAGGGCGGCATGCTGCTCGGCCCATGCAAAATCGCTCTTGTTGAACACGATGACTTTCAGCTCGCCGGCAGCCGCGATGACATCGGGCAAAGGGGCTTTGAACTTCTTCGGCGAGAGGCAAATCCAATCCCAAGAGCCGCTTAGCGGGTAAGCGCCCGACGTCTCTATAAACGTTTGGATACCGGCGGCCTGCAAACCATGTGTAAGGTAATCGAGGTTGTACAGCAATGGCTCACCACCTGTTACCACTACCGCCTTTGAAGGGTGCTGCATGGCATGGTTGATGATCGCGTCTGCTGCCGTAAGCGGGTGGAGCTCGGCATCCCAGCTCTCTTTTACATCGCACCAATGGCAACCCACATCGCACCCGCCAAGACGGATGAAATAAGCCGCTTTGCCGGTATGATATCCCTCACCTTGGATGGTGTAAAACTCCTCCATTAATGGAAGTAATGTGCCGTCTTCGGGAACTTGGTGTGCCATGTTGTTTTTAGAAATGCAAAGGTAGCAAAATTTATAATGGGTTTGAATGTAGCGTTTCGGCTGCTGCATCCGTTTTCAATAATAAATACCATTATAGGTTCCTGAAAACTTAACTTAATATGAAAAGAAAATCACACCTTGGTCGTTTATCCAACAGTTGGATGGGCGTGTTGTTGGCTGTCGTGGCGGTATTTGCTTCCTGCCGCGACCAGGTAGAACACACCATTACCTATAAAACACAGGTGCCGGTTTATCTGGAAGTCAATGTGTTCCGGAGCATGGAGGTAGGTATCAAACCGCCGAAAAGTTTCTCCGAGACCGGAAAGATTTATGTATATGGTGATTACCTGTTCATCAACGAACCGCAGAAAGGCATTCACATTGTAGACAACCGCAATCCGTCGGACCCGAAGAACATCAATTTCATCAGTGTGCCGGGCAACGTAGATATGGCGGTGAACAGCAACATCCTATATGCCGATAGCTACATTGACCTTCTCGCCTTTGATATCAGCAATATCCGGGACGTGAGATTGGTGGAACGGGTGGAAGGTGTGTTCCCGAATATGTTCGTCAACGTCGAACAGTCCACATTCATTACCTATAAAGATACCGTCATCACTGCCGTCACTACCGAGGAGGGAGGGATCTGGAGGGGGGGTGTGGTATGGAATGAGGCGGCCTTCGCGTCCGGCGATTTCTCGGGACCTAGTTACGGGCAGGGTGGTTCCATGGCCCGTTTTACACTGATGGGCGGGCACCTGTATGCGGTAGACAATCAGTCGCTGCGGCTATTTGACGTACAACTAGCCAACAAGCCGGAATTTATCAAGGACATTCCCCTGGGTTGGGGTATCGAAACCATATTCCCCTACAAAGAGCAGCTTTTTATCGGCTCGATGACAGGTATGCACATTTACGATGCCAGCACACCCTCTGCACCCGAACCCATGGCGGTATACGAGCATATCATGGCCTGCGACCCGGTAGTTGTGAATGACGATTATGCCTTTGTAACGCTGCGATCGGGCACGATGTGCCGTGTGAGCGAAAACGCACTGCATGTGCTGGACATTAAAGACCTCTACCATCCCAAATTGCTTAAATCGTACCCGATGGACAATCCACATGGGCTGGGTCTGCGGGGAAACAACCTTTATATCTGCGAAGGCGATTTCGGACTGAAGAGCTTTGATGTAACCGACGTGATGCATATCGGTGAGAACCTATTGGAACACCACCAAGACAGGGGAGCGACTGATGTTATCCCAGCATCGAAATCGTTGATTGTAACCGGCCCTGATGGCGTATGCCAATACGATGATAGTAACCCCGCGAAGCTTCGCTTGCTGAGCTGTATCCGTACAAAATAGGAGCTATGCGATGGCAATGTAATCTACTCCTTGCCATCGTGCTCAGCACGGTGGCGTTAGGAACGCCCTTGCACGGACAGACGGTTGACTATACGAACGAAACGGAGATGGGTATCATGTGGTCACGAGCGAATTTTTTCTCGCCTGTGGCCGCTACGGTGCAAACCTTCCATGGCGTGCAGTTTGATGGCGTGCTGAGCATGGGGCTTACTGTCGGACTTGATGAATATTTCGGCCTGCATTTGCTACCGATCGCTGTGGGCAGCCGGGCCGTGCTGCCTTGCAGGAAGGTTTCGCCCTACCTCGGGGTAGAAGTAGGGTACGGGTTTACCTGGCTTGAGAAAAAGACCGCCAGTAAATGGCATGAGGGGGGCATGGTCTTCCATCCGGCCATTGGCGTGCGTTGGAAGGCCGGTGGAAAAGACCGCTACCTAATTAACATCGGCTATAAAAGACAAGCGGTAGCCGAACATAACGCTGATGCTGCGTGGGGCCCTGGTTCCTTCCGCACTGCGCGGTACGCCCTTAACCGGATGACGGTCGGGTTCGGGATGATATTCTAGATTTCTTTCTTACCTTTGCACCCGAACTGACAATCACACTTGTATTGTGGTTTATTGGATTTTTTATTTTTAACACGAAATCATACTTGTAAATGATGAAAATCACCCTACCGGACGGTTCCGTGCGTCAATATGCGCGGGGTACCTCGGCGATGGAAATCGCCCAATCCATTTCAGAAGGCTTAGCCCGTAACGTACTGGCTGCCGAAGTAAACGGCGACGTGTGGGATGCGTCGCGCCCTATTGAACATGATGCTACCGTGCGACTGCTCACTTGGAACGACAAGGAAGGGAAATCAACCTTTTGGCACTCGTCGGCTCACTTGATGGCCGAGGCATTGGAGGCACTGTATCCAGGTATCAAATTCGGTATCGGTCCTGCCATTGAAACGGGTTTTTACTATGATGTCGATTTTGGCGACCGCGAATTCTCGTCCGATGACTTCAAGCAAATTGAAAATAAGATGGTGGAATTGGCGCGCACCAAAGCAGCCTATCTACGTAAGCCCGTAAGCAAAGCCGATGCGGTGCAATATTTCACGGATAAAGGTGACGAATATAAACTGGATCTCATCAAGGATTTGCCGGACGGTAGTATCACGTTCTACACGCAAGGTAATTTTACCGACTTATGCCGCGGTCCGCACATTCCGAATACCGGTTTTATAAAGGCGGTCAAGCTTACCAATGTGGCGGGAGCCTATTGGCGCGGCGATGAAAGTCGGAAACAACTGACCCGAATATATGGGGTAACGTTCCCTAAGGCCGGTGAATTGGTCGATTACCTGCACATGATTGAAGAGGCGAAAAAACGGGACCATCGCAAGTTGGGACGGGAGCTGGAACTATTTGCTTTTTCGGAGAAAGTGGGTTTGGGGCTACCCCTGTGGCTGCCCAAAGGCGCGCGCTTGCGGCAGAAGTTGATTGATTTCCTACAGCGCGCGCAGGTCAGAGCCGGCTACGAGCCAGTAGTGACCCCACATATTGGCCACAAGAACCTCTATGTCACGTCGGGGCACTACGAAAAATATGGCGCGGATTCATTCCAGCCCATCCATACGCCGCAGGAAGGGGAGGAGTTCTTGCTGAAGCCAATGAACTGCCCGCATCACTGTGAAATCTATAAAACAAAACCGCGCTCGTACAAAGATTTGCCGATTCGCTATGCAGAGTTTGGTACGGTTTACCGGTATGAACAGAGTGGTGAGTTGCATGGTTTGACACGCGTTCGTGGTTTTACACAAGATGATGCCCACTTGTTCTGTCGGCCGGATCAGGTGAAAGATGAGTTCAAGAAGGTTATCGATTTGGTACTTTATGTTTTCGGAGCATTGGGCTTCGAGGATTATACCGCGCAGATCTCACTCCGAGATCCCGATAATAAGGGTAAGTACATCGGTACGGACGAAAAATGGGATCGTGCCGAGCAGGATATCATCGAAGCGGCGGAAGAGAAGGGCTTGAAGACCGTTGTGGAATATGGTGAAGCAGCTTTTTATGGCCCGAAGCTTGATTTTATGGTGAAAGATGCGTTGGGTAGGAAATGGCAACTGGGGACGATTCAGGTAGACTACAATTTACCCGAGCGGTTTGAACTGGAATATACCGGTAGCGACAATGTGAAACACCGCCCGGTAATGATACACCGTGCTCCGTTTGGCTCGTTGGAACGCTTTGTGGCCGTGTTGATTGAGCATTGCGCCGGTCAGTTTCCATTATGGCTGTCGCCTGAGCAATTTATCATTCTTCCCGTATCGGAGAAATACGAAGAATATGCGAAAAAACTTTTAGAATCGCTCAATAATTCCGATATTCGCGCCCTACTGGACTTGCGCGACGAAAAGGTCGGGCGCAAAATCAGGGACGCGGAATTGAAGAAAATACCCTACATGCTTATTGTGGGTGAGAAAGAGGAGGCAGATGGTACTCTTGCTGTCAGGAAACATGGTGTCGGGGATTTGGGGACAATGAGCGTAAAATCATTCAGTGAGCAGTTAATAAAAGAGATAACCGTTTAATTAGTTGAACATTTGGCATTAAAAAGACCAGGATTCAGAGGCCCGAGGCCGCCATTTAGAAAGAAGGAACCGGAGCATCGTATCAATGAGAACATCAGGGTACCCGAGGTACGATTGGTGGGAGACAATATCGAGCAGGGTATATACCCCACGCGTAAGGCATTGGAACTTGCCGATGAATTGGAACTTGACTTGGTGGAAATATCGCCTAAAGCGATTCCCCCTGTCTGCCGGATTATCGACTACAGTAAGTTTATCTACGAGCAGAAAAAGAAGCAGAAAGAAATCAAGTCCAATGCCAAGCAAACGGTCATCAAGGAAATCCGTTTTGGGCCTAATACGAACGACCATGATTTCGAGTTCAAGCTCAAACATGCCATCAAGTTCCTGGAAGCTGGTGAAAAGGTTCGCGCTTACGTGCATTTCAAGGGCCGAGCCATTGTGTATAAAGAGCAGGGCGAAATCCTGTTATTGCGTTTTGCGCAGGCTTTGGAAGACTACGGTAAAGTAGAACTATTGCCCAAATTAGAAGGCAAGCGTATGTTTCTTACGGTAGCGCCTAAGACGGCCGCAAAAAAATAAATACTAACAACAAATCGATATAAAAAATTAGTAATCATGCCAAAAGTGAAAACCAATTCCAGTGCGAAGAAGCGTTTCAAGCTTACTGGAACAGGTAAGATTGCCCGGAAGCATGCTTTCAAGAGTCACATCCTGACAAAGAAAAGCACCAAGCAGAAGCGCAATCTGACGCAGACCGGTCTAGTGTCTGAAGCCGATATGGGCAACGTGAAACGTATGCTTGTTATCGGGAAATAGTACTTAGTAGTTAATAGTTATTAATAACCGGGTACCGGGTTGTAAGACCGTTGCAAAACACGGCGCCTGCTACCAAAGAAAGTAAAGTTTATGCCACGTTCGGTTAACGCAGTAGCGTCGAGAAGAAGACGCAAAAAGATCCTCAAAATGGCCAAAGGCTATTATGGATCGCGCAGCAAGGTTTATACCGTTGCGAAGAATACAGTAGAAAAGGGATTGTTGTACGCTTATCGCGACCGCAAAACCAAAAAACGGGAGTTTAGGGCGTTGTGGATACAACGTATCAATGCCGGTGCCCGCGAGCATGGGATATCCTACTCGCAATTGATAGGTAAGTTAAATGCCAAAAATATAGGGTTGAACCGTAAGGTACTGGCCGATTTGGCAATGAACAATCCTGAGGCTTTCAAAGCCGTTGTTGATGCAGTGAAATAACGTTTTTAAAACCGATATCGATTTTGTTAGTGAAAGAGAGAGGCCGCCGTTGGCGGCTTCGCTTTTTTCCGTGTGACCTCTATTCCTTTGCTTCCAATCGGGTCAATAAATCTACTACACGGTTCGAATAACCATATTCGTTATCATACCAGCCGACAACCTTTGTCAAGCCGCCGACCACTGATGTCAACTGGGCATCGAACACGCAGGAGTAAGGGCTGTTGATGATATCTACCGACACAATGGGATCTTCCGTATATTGCAAAACCTGTTTGAGATTTCCGGTGGCAGCAACTTTGAAGGCGGCATTGATTTCTTCTACAGTCGGTTGCTGACGCAAGTTACAAGTGAAGTCGGTGAGCGACCCATTTAGCACCGGTACCCGTATACCGGCACCCCCAAGTTTTCCTTCGAGGTGCGGGAATACATTGGTAATAGCCTTGGCGGCACCTGTGGTAGTAGGTATGATGGAGGCCGAAGCTGCCCGTGCTCGCCGTAGATCGCGATGTGGACGATCGTGTAAACTTTGGTCGCCTGTCATGCTATGTACGGTGGTGATATAACCGTCTACAATTCCCCAATGGTCATCCAATACTTTCACCAACGGAGCGAGATTGTTGGTGGTGCACGAAGCATTTGATAAAATGGGTGTACGTAGGTCGATGTGGTCATCGTTGACGCCTAAGACCACCGTGGGTATGTCCCTATCCGGCGAGGGGGCCGAAATAATGACCTGTTTGGCGCCGGCTTCGAGGTGTTGGATCGCCTGGTATTTTGCTGTGAACTTTCCGGTCGATTCGACAACCACATCCACGCCTAAAGATCCCCAAGGCAATTGGGTGGGTACTTGTTCGCGCATAATCTGGATAGGTGCGTGCCCATCGATAACCAATCGATCGTCATCGGCTACAACGTCGCCAGGATAAGGACCATGTACCGAATCATATTTAAATAGATGAGCCAATGTGGGTACATCAGTGAGATCATTGATGGCGACGATGGCAATGCCATCTTGTTTACGAAGCAG
Source organism: Parapedobacter sp. (assembly GCF_053550995.1). Classification (NCBI taxonomy): domain Bacteria; kingdom Pseudomonadati; phylum Bacteroidota; class Sphingobacteriia; order Sphingobacteriales; family Sphingobacteriaceae; genus Parapedobacter; species Parapedobacter sp. The sequence continues at coordinate 6,026 of NZ_JBMQOC010000047.1, read as the reverse complement.
GATGTTCCGTAGGGTATTGCGGCCAATGCGGCCAAATCCATTAATGGCGACGTTCAGCATATCCAATTATGTTATTGTGGTCTTGTCGTGACCAAAGTTACACATTTCGTTCGTGTGTCCCGAAACAAATTATAGGCTTTGGGGGTTTTGGAAGTATGAAAAAGGACGAAAAATTCGAACCTAAAGATTCAATCCGCCATCCGCGCGAACGTGAACAGGTGGTTACCCAGAAGGCGGACCTGCGGGTGCGGAAAAGCCCCGATACGGCGAGTCCGGCACTCAAACGGAAATTTAGTGAGCAGCCACCCACAAAGCACAACTCAAAAACGTAGCCCTCGGCAACAGCATTGTCAGGTGCTATTTGTTGATGGCTGTTATGATGTCATTGATATCGCGCTCGCCATTCCAAAATTCTTTTAACTCCCCGTTGGGACCATAGACATAGGTAGCCGGATATTGCGATGGAAGATGAAACTTATTGATAAAGTCGGCCCCCCTGTCGTAAAGAACCGCTACGTTCTTCTTATCAAGCAAGGGTTTTGCCCAGGTGTCGAGAAATGAAGCCATCAAAGCGGGGTCGTTCATGGATACAAAGTAGAAGTGAGCGTCCTTCACTTGGTCATAATGTTTGCCGATGTCGTTAGCTTCGTGCTGGCAATGGCTACATGTGGGGTCAAATAGGATGAAAACGATATTTCCTGTTTTGGCTAGATCGTCTTTCGTGAAGCGGATACCGCTTTTTAAGATGTAGAATGTAAAATCGGGAATGACCGGTACAGGGCCGGCAGCTGGGGCCGGTTGTCGGGGTTCTTGCGGGCTTGTTGGCGCAGCCGTTTGGGCCTCGTTGCTGGCTGATTCTGTGGCAGACTTATCAGTTGAATGGGTGGTTGTTCCGCTATTATTGCACGATATTGTCAACGCGATGAGAACAAGGTATGAAAGTTTGATGATATGATTTATTCGTGTTGTCATGTAGGCAAATGTACGGGATTATAATCATAGTTTGCGCACCAAAAGCTGGCAGGTATAACTGTCTCTCAGTTCCATGATGATTTCCTTTTCTACCAATACGCGATCGATGGTTTGTTGGTTATAGTAGCGTATTGTAATTAATTCCAAACCGCCTTGGTGCTGAACATCATATCGCGTTTGGAGATCGCTGAGCAGGGCAGAAACGTTACCGCCTGTATCATCGATACTGACCGAGAAGTTAACGGCACTGTTATGCATCATGTTAACCTTAATTTTATGCGCGTGGAAACGACTGAAAATATCACTAAGGTTATCTTCAACGATGAAAGAGAAATCTTTGGGAAGTACGGAAATCAGCACTTGGTTTACTTTGAAAATAAACGACGGGACCGGAAGTGACTCGTTGGTGCGTTTAATTTGTGTTCCACCATTCTCTATATCGATAAATGATTTCACGAAGAGCGGAATGTTCTTGTTCTGCAGTGGTTTTATGGTCTTCGGATGGATAACGGTCGCCCCGTAATAAGTCAATTCAATGGCATCCAAATATGATAGCTCGGGAATAAGCTCGGTTTGGTCGAACCATTTGGGGTCGGCATTCAATACACCAGGCACATCCTTCCATATGGTGAGGCTTTCAGCTTGGAGGCAGGCGGCGAAAATGGCCGCTGAATAATCCGATCCTTCCCGACCCAAGGTGGTGGTGAAATTTTCGCTAGTGGAGCCAATGAAGCCTTGCGTTATCAAGAGTTGGCTTTCAAGTAGTTCGGGCAATCGCTCCTGTATACGGGCCGTGGTGACTTTCCAATCCACGCGCCCTTCACGATGTGAGTTATCAGTAAGGATAAAGTCACGGGCATCTATCCAACGGCTTTGAAGTCCGATGGTATTCAGGTAATGACTTACGATAGTCGTGGAAACCAACTCGCCTACGGCAACTATCTGGTCATACAGGTAGTCATAAGGGTCCATGGCCGATTCTTCCAATATCCAATCGATTTCCACGAAACGGTTGGTTACCTCGTTATGTACCGGATGGGAGGCATCGGGAAAGAGCTGCATAGTAATCGAGCGGTGGTATTGCTTGGCCTCTTCAAGCAGGTTGGCCGCGGAGTCCATGCCCTGAACATAGCATTTTACCAATTCTTCCAGCAAATTGGTTGTCTTGCCCATAGCAGATACGACAATTAGCAATGCTTTGTTTTTATGTGTCGCAACGATACGACCTAGGTTCGCAACACCCTCGGCGTCTTTAACAGATGCGCCGCCAAATTTAAATACTTGCATTAAGGTTCAACTTGAATATTCAATTCATTAATGATCCGTTTTGCCCGATCCGTCAGTAGCCGTTCAATATCCCTGTAAGGAATACGCAGCTCCGTTTGCCCGTTTACATAGGGTTTGATCTCGTAGATATTATAAAGGAACAACATACTATCGGGTTCGAGGGCAAAATTATCGGGTAGGTTAAACTGGCCCTGGTTGAAAAAGTAGCCATTATCGAGTGGTTGGTCAACCCCGAGGTTCTCCTGATCGCGGAAATAGCGCTCCGCTACGGCCGTCAATTCATTCTGGTATGATTGGGACACGATGTCATCGAGTTCCAGCGATTTGCCGGTCTGCAAGTCGTAGTGCTTAAAGACGGTTGCATAGTTACCATGGGCACCACCGGTGTAAGAAGAGGCGTGGATGGCGAGGGCCAAGTAGGTAGGGGTGTTGCCGAACACTTTGGCGTGCGACTCCGAGGTCCAAACGCGAGGATACGGATCATATGCCTGAAAACGGTCGAATTCGCCAATGAATGTAGTGGCCGCCTCTTCTACCGTGGTCGTGTCGTTACCTAATAATGCAGTTCGGACAAACCGATTGGCGGATGAATCATCGAACACGGGATATGATGCGGCGAAAAAAGTCGTGTCGGTGGTTTCACTTGTCTTGATCAGATTTTTACTGTATTTGATATAATCCTCGTACACATAAGCCAACGTATCGACTACAACGGTGTCGTTTGCTCGTTCCGTTTCGCCCGTATTCAGCTGGCATGCTGATAATGCAAAGCTAAAAAATAGAACACATGCCGTTAACTTCGTCATCTCCATATGCTTATCGTTTTTTACTTGTCGCTGTTGGACCAGCGATTGATACATTTACCCACTCACCGTCAAAAGTCGCTCCATATTTTTTATAGAATTGGATGGCAGGTTCATTCCATTCCAATACTTGCCAAACCATTCCACTATAATGCCGTGTTTGGCAAAGTTTCCAAGTTTCATCGAAAAGCAATTTGCCCAGGCCCTTTCCACGCATAGACTCGGTAACGACAATATCTTCGAGATATAGGCGGCGGCCCTTCCACGTAGAGTATCGGATATAAAAAAGAGACATACCGACAATACGGCCTTCCACTTCGGCGACAAACGCTTCCCATATCGGGCTATCGCCAAAGCCAGCATCAATGAATTCTTCCAGGCTTACAGTTACCTCATCAGGGGCACGCTCATACTCCGCCAGTTCTTTGACCAGTTCCAACAACTGTTGACAATCCGAAGCGGTTGCTTTGCGTATTTTGTGGGATATCGTTTCCATTATCTGCTGCCAAAAATTGTGCTTCCCAAACGAACCATGGTGCAACCTTGTTCGATAGCAAGTTTATAATCGGTAGACATCCCCATGGATAGGGTGTCAAAATAGTCGGCTTGTCTGAAGAAACTAACCTTAACACCGTCGAACAACGATTTCAATTCACTGAATTCCGCTTTGACTTCCCGTTCGTTGGGGGTGTTGGTAGCAATACCCATCAGTCCGCGTATGCGGATATACTTCAAGTCGGCCAATTCTTCCGACCTTAAAAGCGCTATCAGTTCCACATGGTCAAGGCCGAATTTAGTTTCTTCCTCAGCAATGTGGATTTGCAGCAGGCAATCGATGACGCGATTATTTTTGGCGGCTTGCTTATCGATTTCTTTCAACAACTTTAGGCTGTCAACCGAATGGATAAGCGCAACGAATGGGGCGATGTATTTTACTTTGTTGCGCTGTAGATGGCCAATAAGGTGCCATTGGATGTCTTTGGGTAGTACCTCGTATTTACTGGTGAGCTCCTGGACGATATTTTCTCCGAAAATACGTTGGCCCGCATCGTATGCCTCTTTGACCGCTTCAATCGGTTTGGTTTTGGAAACGGCAACCAAGGTGACATTCAAACGATTCAACTCGTTGTTGATGGTTTTAATCTGATCGGCTATATCCATATATGCATTACTGCGTTTGTGTGATAGTGAATAATTGCATATAAAAAGCAATTTGTCTAAGTTTGCACAAAACTACGAAACCTTCGGGTATCCATCAAGGGTGGAGTGTTGGAATTGAGGGATAGTTGATAACGTTGTAGTGATAGATGAGGTAAGGTAAATACATGCGGCTGATAACCATCGCATTAACGATTTTTGTTTTCAGTACTGCTTGCCAGGACGACATTCCTGAAGGAGTGGTACCGCAACCGCATATGGAGGCTATTCTATTGGATATGCACTTGGCTGATGGCCAGTTGGCTTCCATGATGGCGGATACGGCAAGGAAATACCGTGATGCCTATTATGAGGCGATTTTCAATCGGTATGCCATTGACTCCGCTATGTTTGAGCAAAGCCTTAAATTCTATTCGACGCGGCCAGCGATAATGAAGGTGATGTATACGGGCATCGAAAAACGGCTGGAGGCGTATAATACCGCAGAGCAGAAAGCAATAGAAGAAAAATACAGTGCTCAGCGAAAGGCTGATTCCGTAATCAGTGCCCGACGGGCAGATAGTCTGCAAAAGATAAAACGTGACTCGTTGGATTTTAAACGTAAGCGTTACCTGTTGTATCTCGATGGCCCGGACACCCTCCGATATAGCCGACCTGTGCCGGTAACTTATACCTTATTAAGGGAGCGTATGATGGAGGCTATTGGCCTACGTACCGACGGTTCGGGAGACGACGGCCCCCATGTTACGCGCGCCAAGCCGGTGGTGCCCCCAACCACGCCTGTACCGGAACCAAGCGTGGAAGATCGTAACCGACCGGTGTTGAAGCCCCTAAAAAAAATCAAGTGACGATGACTTTTCCGGAAAATGCCCTGGAGAAACTTGGCTTTGCTGACATAAGGGCGCTGATTGCCACCAAATGCCTCAGTGAGATGGGAAAGGAGCTTGTATCCCGGATACGGCCACAAACCCGTTTTGACTCGATCAACCGATTCCTTAGGCAAACAGTTGAATTCAAAGCTTTGCTGACGAATGATGCGCCATTGCCGGTAGATCATCTGTACCCAATCCGGCCACTGGTAGAAAGAGCAAGGGTGGAAGGTGCTTTCCTGGCTGAAGAAGATTTTTTCCAGCTTATGCTCTCTTTGCGCACCGTATTTGCGATTATCCGCTATTTCAATGAAAGGGGAGGGCAATACCCTAATCTCGAAGCCTTATTCGAACACCTGCCGATAGAAAAAGATATTCTGGTTGCCATCGATCGGGTAATCGACACCAAGGGAAAGATAAAGCCAAATGCTTCGCCGGCATTGGCTACCATCGTAGCCGAGATTGCCAAAACAGAGCAAGAGGCCCGGAAACGTATCGACCAGGTATTCCGGGCAGCACAACAACAGGGGTGGACCGCCGATGGCAATTTGACCGTGCGTGACGGTAGACTGTGCATTCCGGTGCTGGCCGAAAACAAACGCAAAGTAAAGGGTTGGATACACGATGAATCGGCCACTGGACAAACCACGTATATTGAGCCTGAGGAAGTGTTTCATCTGAATAACAAAGTGCGCGATCTCGAGTTTGAGATGCGACGGGAAATCGCACGTATTCTTACCGCCCTTACCGACGAACTCAGGCCACACATGCCGTTGCTCATCGATTACCATCGGCTTCTTGCCAAGGTTGATTTTGTACGGGCGAAGGCCGTTTTTGCCATCGAAATCGACGCCCATATGCCGGAATTGGTTGCTGACGCTTCCATCGTCCTTGTCGGCGCACGGCATCCATTGTTATTACTTAATTTTAAGGGTAC